>NZ_JBFRDW010000472.1:0-4826 GCF_052113985.1 Pseudoduganella sp. RAF53_2
TCGCCACCAGCTCCGTGGTGATGGCGGCGGCGCTCATGACGATGGCGACGGTCAGGCTGGCGAGGATGACGGCGCCTTTCTCGTCCTGCCGCGCGGCCATGCGCTTTACGGTGTGGTGATCGGCGCGCATCATCATCCACGCCATCGTAATCAGGTAGAACCAGACGCCGATATTCCACGCGGTCAGCGCGCGTGTGAGGTAGGACCAGCTGTCGGGAAGGAGCAGGCTCGCCGCACCGCCCAGCACGACGGCCAGGCTTAGGTGGGGACGGCTGCGAATGAAGTAGTGGGCGGGTTTTTTCATTGCCGCCCATGATACTACTTGTCGTGGTGCGGGAACTTGTCCATGTGTGTGAGCACCGGGAAGAAGCGCGTCCACAGGCCCGTGACCACCAGCGTGGCGAGACCGCCGAAGATCACGGCGCGCGTCAGGCCGAACCAGCCTGCAGTCAGGCCCGATTCGAATTCACCCAGCTCGTTCGATGCACCGATGAATACCGAGTTCACCGCGCTCACGCGTCCCCGGATCGCGTCCGGCGTTTCGAACTGCACCAGCAGGTGGCGCACGTACACGCTGATCATATCGCCCGCGCCCATCAGCAGCAGCACGACCAGCGCCACCACGAAGTTGCTGGTGGAGCCGAGGATCACGGTGCAGACGCCGAATACCGCAACGCCGCCGAACATCCATTTGCCAACGCTGCGCGTAATGGGCCAGAACGCGAGCGCAATCGAGCACAGTGCCGCGCCGGCGCCCGGCGCGGTACGCAGCAGGCCAAGGCCGGTCGGGCCGATGTGCAGCACATCGTGCGCCAGCGCCGGCAGCAGGGCGGTCGCGCCGCCGAACAGCACGGCAAACAGGTCGAGCGAAATCGCACCCAGCACGATGGGGCGCGAGAACACGAAGCGTAAGCCTTCCAGCACGCTGTGCCAGGTGGCCGGCTCGTTGCGCGTGGCTTGCGGTGCTGGCTTCGTCAACAGCATCAGGATCACGGCGCAGATCAGCAGTGTCGAGGAAACGGTATAAACCGTTGCGGGACCATAGACGTACAGCAGGCCGCCCAGCGTCGGGCCGAGAATCACAGCGACCTGGAAGCTGGAGCTGCTCAAGGCCACGGCGCGGCTGAAGTCTTCCGTCGGCACCATATTCACCAGAACCGCTTGCGTAGCAGGACTCATGAACGCGCGAGCGCTACCAAAGAGCACCAGGATGGCGAATACAGGCCAAACGGCAGCCATGCCGCTGTGCGTGTACGCAAACAGCAGCAGTCCGCACGCCAGTTGCGCGCCGACGCAGCAGGTGATGATGTTGCGGCGGTTGTAGCGGTCAGCGGCGTGGCCGGCGATCAGAATCAGCAGCAGGAAAGGCAGGAACTGCGCGAGGCCGATCATGCCGAGGTAGAAGAGATTATGCGTTTGCGCATAAACCTGCCAGCCGATAGCGACGCTTTGCATCTGCACGGCGAGCGTGCCTGCAATACGGGCGGCGAGGTAGAAAGAGAAGTTGCGGTGGCGGAGGACTGAGAAACCGTTGGATGACATATTGAACCCGAAAGGCGGGCCAGGCCCAAGGGCCGACCCAGGAACGCGGTGGTCGCAGGCAAGGGTCTGACCCTTGGGGTCTGACCCCGGGGTTTAGGGCTTCAGAAGGTCGGCTTCGGTGGTGAACGCGTCTGCATAGAACTCGTCTTCCGGCAGCTGGCACTCCTTGACGAAGTCGCGCTTGGCCGATTCCACCACGATCGGTGCGCCGCAGGCGTAGACCTGGTAGCCCGACATATCCGGCAAGTCCTGCATCACGGCCTGGTGAACGTAACCGCGGCGGCCGGACCAGTGCTCTTCTTCCAGCGCATCCGATACCACCGGCACGTATTTGAAGTTCGGCATCTCTTCCGCCCACTGGCGGCACAGGGCGTCCATGTACAAGTCTTGCGGACGGCGGCCGCCCCAGTACAAGGTCATCTCGCGCTTGGATTCCTTGGCGCGCATATGCTCCACGATAGCCTTGATCGGTGCGAAGCCCGTACCGGAGGCCAGCAGCACCATCGGCTTCTCGTTATCCTCACGCACGAAGAAAGTGCCCAGCGGACCTTCAAAGCGCAGGATGTCGCGCTCTTTCATGGTGGTGAAGACCTGGTCGGTGAACAGGCCGCCCGGCATATGGCGGATGTGCAGGGTCAGAGGACCTTGCTCCGGCGCGTTGGCGATACTGTAGCTGCGGCGCTTGTTATCGCGCAGCATGAACTCGACGTACTGGCCGGCGCGGTATTGCAGCGTTTCGTTGGCTGGCAGCTGCAGGGTCATTACGATGACGTCCGGCGCCAGCTTCTCCAGCGTGGTCACGCGCGACGGCATCTTCTTGATCGGGAAATCGCTGCTGCCCGCCACTTCGCGGATCTGCACCACCAGGTCGGAGTGCGGCACCGCGCAGCAGAACAGGGACTGGCCAGCCGCTTCCTCTTCCTCGCTCAGCGCGCGGCGCTGGTGCGCCTTGTGGCTGACAGAACCTTCCAGCACTTTGCCCTTGCAGGAGCTGCAAGCGCCGTTCTTGCAGCCATACGGCAGGCCTACGCCTGCGCGGATGGCCGCCGCCAATACGGTTTCGTCTTCTTCACAGCTGAATTGGTGGCCACTAGGCTGAACAGTAATTTGGAAAGACATACAATCTCAAAAATGGATATCAGTAAAAAATTCAACAAGCCGCGCCTGCTCATTATCGGCTGCGGCGATGTGGGTATGCGTCTGCTGCCTCTGGTGCGCGATCAGTACCGCGTGTTTGCCGTCACCAGCCAGCGCGAGCGCTTTGCCGAACTGCGTGCCGCCGGGGCCGTGCCCCTGCTGGCAAATCTTGACCAGCCTGCTTCACTGAGCCGTCTCGCGGGACTGGCACAATCGGTCGTGCATCTGGCGCCGCCCCAAACCGAGGGTCAGATCGACCGCCGTACCCGCAATGTGACCGCCATTTTACCTGACCGGGCGCGCGTGGTTTATGTGAGCACCACAGGGGTGTATGGCGACTTGCAAGGCGCCTTCGTGGATGAAACCCGTACCGTGGCGCCCCGCAATGCCCGCGCGCAGCGCCGGGTGGATGCGGAACAGGTGTTGCGCCGGTGGGCGCGGCGCTCGGCAGGGCGGCTGTCGATCCTGCGCGTGCCGGGCATTTACGCGGGCGACCGGCTGCCGATCAAGCGGCTGGAAGAGGGCACGCCAGCCTTGCGCAGCGAGGATGACGTCTACACCAATCACATTCATGCGGACGACCTGGCGCGCATTGTGGCGGCTGCGCTGCTGCGCGGCCAGCCATGCCGGGTCTACCATGCGGTCGATGACAGCGATATGAAGATGGGCGACTATTTCGATGCCGTGGCAGATGCCCACGGCCTGCCGCGTCCGCCGCGTTTGCCGCGGGCTGAATTGGCAAAGGCGGTGTCGCCGACTTTACTGTCATTCATGTCGGAGTCGCGCCGCCTGTCGAATGGCCGTATAAAGCGTGAACTGGGTGTGCATTTGCGGTATCCGACTGTTGCTTTTTTACTCAGCGAAAGCCGGATGTAAGCTTTCTCGCGCACACTTGCATGTGGAGACGGTCGCCCTATTGATCTCGCTCAATGGACGGCCTGAAATCTGGGGCTATCGTGAGCCCAGCACAAGGAAGGAGAGCGCAATGAACGCCACCCATCCCACCAAAGAACAGGTTCGTGCCTATCTGCTTCAGCGCGGGCGCGCGCATTTGCCGCCGCCGCCGCCGGACGAAATCCGCCGCCGCCTTGACTGGCGCGTTGAACACGAACCTGCGGCGGGGGCTTTGCCCGCCGCGATCTTCCTGCCATCGGCCCTGTTTCAGCTGGGCGCCCTCATGGCCTTAACCTGGATTTGCCTGCCTTTTGGGCCGCGTGATCCACGTTAAACAAGCCTTTCTTATGCATGAAAATTTCCTACCACAAGATTTCGCGATAGAATCTATCGAATTCTAACGAAAGTTGCGCGGCGTTAAGCCGAAAGCAACAAAAACATGTATGATATCGGTCATGTGCACTAAAAAGCGTCAACGACGATGGTTTTTGGCGATTTTTTAGTAAATTACCGCTGAATATTTTGTGAAATTTCTGTCGCTTTTTGGCGACATTTAGAGAAGAACTGAGATCATGTCGTCCCTGAAAGAAATCACCGCCTCCACGTCCTACAACCCTAACCGCGTTCTCGACGCGATTATCGAGAAACTGCAGCTGAAGAATGATGCTGCTCTGTCGCGCGCGCTGGAAGTTGCGCCGCCTGTGATCTCGAAGATCCGTCACAATACGCTGCCAATCGGCGCTACCATCCTGATCCGCATGCACGAAATCAGCGATTTCAGCATCCGCGAACTGCGCGAAATGATGGCGCACTAAGCGTTCCATTGGACGTAAAAAAACGGCCGCACCTGTTGCCAGGTGGCGGCCGTTGCCGTTTTCAGGACGGCTGAATTTATGCAGTAGTCAGGCGCGGACGCTCTGCATAGAATTTTGTGGTTTCCGCTTCAGCTGCCTGGGTGCCGACGCGGCCGGAATAGGCAGTCTTCGCTTCGGCCGACACGCGGCCGGAGTAAGCGGTTTGTGCAGCCACGCGGCCCGAGTAGGCGGTCTTTTCGGCAGCCACGCGGCCAGAATAGGCCACTTGTTCGCCGGCGACACGGCCGGAGTAGGCAGTTTTCGCTTCGGCGGCTACGCGGCCGGAGTAAGCGACTTGTTCACCAGCGACACGGCCGGAGTAGGCAGTTTTTGCTTCGGCAGCCACGCGGCCAGAGTAGGCCACTTTTTCGCCAGCGACGCGGCCGGAGTAGGCAGTCT
>NZ_JBFRDW010000473.1:0-4814 GCF_052113985.1 Pseudoduganella sp. RAF53_2
AGCTCACGCTGGTGGGCATTCTGAATCCCGACACGGCTTTGTTCTCGCAGGACTACCGCGCCAGCGAGCGCCTGTTCGCGCAGCTGATGCAGGTGGCGGGGCGCGCCGGCCGCGCCGGCGGCAACACCAGCGAGGTGATGATTCAGACCGCGTACCGCCAGCATCCGCTGTATGCCGCGGTGGTCAGTCACGACTACGACCGCTTTGCGACCTCGCTGCTGGCTGAACGTGAACAGGCGGGATTGCCGCCCTATCTGTACCAGGCCATGCTGCGCGCGGAAGCGTCCGAGTTGGCGGTGGCGATTGAATTCCTGAAGACTGCGCGCGACCTGGTGCAGCATGACGGCATCACCATCAACGATCCGATCCCGATGAGCATGACCCGCGTGCACAATGTGGACCGCGCCCAGCTGCTGGTCGAATCGCCATCGCGCCCGGCCTTACAGGCTTTCCTGAAAGAGTGGATGCATGCGCTGCGCGAAATGAAGACCCGCGCCAAGTGGACGCTGGAAGTGGACCCGGTCGATATTTAAGCCTGCACCAGATACTTGCGCGCCGTCGCCACCACCTGCTCGGACAGCGACTTGGTGAACGGCGTATCCAGTTCCCAGGCGTGCCAGTTCAGCTGCACGTCGATATAGCGGCCGGGCATCAGATCCACCAGTGCGCCCTGCGACAAGCCCTGCGCCGCCTGCAGATAAGGCAGCAGGCCATACGCCATGCCGCCGAACAGCAGATCGTTCAGCGCCGGCGACAGCGGCAGCGTGTGGTGCGGGAAGGGCCGCTGCACATTCAGTTCATTGCCGAGGAAGCGCGCCGTCAGTTCGCGGTCGTGCGTAACGGCGGGCGCCAGGGCTACCGCCTCCACCGACATGCCTTCGCCAAACCAGTGCCGGGCGAAGACTGGCGAGGCCACGCACACATAGCGCATTCCACCGAGCGGCGTGGTACTGGCGCCGCTGGCCGCCAGACCGGGAGAATCCGCAGCCGCGGCAACACAGCCGAACACGCTGCCTTCGCGCACCAGATGCAGGGCGACGTCGCGTTCGGCGCATTCCACGTCCAGCTGGCAGCGCGGCGGCGACAGCAGGGGACGCAAAGCCAGAGGGAACCAGGTCGCCAGGCTGGCGGCATCCACCGCCACGGCGATTTCCGGCATGCTGACCTGGTTGCCCAGGTCGATGTCCAGCGCCGCCTCCATCAGCTTGACGTTGCGGTAGTGCGAGATCAGGCGCTGCCCCAGGCCGGTCGGCAAGGCGGGCGAACCGCGGACGATCAATAGCCGTCCGGCCGCATCCTCCAGCGCCTTGATACGCTGGGATACGGCCGGCTGGCTGATGCCGAGCGCGGTGGCCGCCTTTTCGAAACTGCCCTGGCTGGCCACGGCATCCAGCACCGCCAGCGCGCGGTAGTCCAGATTTTCCATAAGATAAGCTTATGCGAAGACGAAAAGATAAGTGATACTAATGCATCCCTGGCGTTCTGTCAGCGTCTTACCGCACAAAAGTGTAGGATGGCAAGAAAAGCTGGGGAGAAAAGACAATGGAAACCATTCGCTGCGACGTGGCGATCATCGGCGCCGGATCGGCGGGCCTGACCGCCTACCGCTCGGTGCACATGGCCGGCAAACATCCAATCCTGATCGAGGGCGGACCGTACGGCACCACTTGCGCCCGCGTCGGCTGCATGCCGAGCAAACTGCTGATCGCCGCGGCGGAAGCGGCGCACTCCGTCAAGGAAGCGCCGGGTTTTGGCGTTCATCCCGGCCCCACCCGCATCGACGGCAAGGAAGTGATGGCGCGCGTTCGCAGTGAGCGCGACCGCTTTGTGGGCTTTGTGCTGAGCGGTATGGAGCGCATGCCGGAGGAGCACAAGTTGCGCGGCTATGCGCGCTTCCTCGGTCCCAACCGCCTGCAAGTCGACCAGCACACCATCGTCGAAGCCAAAGGCATCGTCATCGCCACGGGTTCCACGCCGCAGATTCCCCCGGCGTGGGCCGCCGCAGGCGATCGTGTGATCACCAGCGATGCGGTGTTCGACTGGACCGATCTGCCGCGTTCCGTGGCCGTGGTGGGCACCGGCGTGATCGGCCTCGAATTGGGACAGGCCCTGCACCGCCTGGGTGTCCATGTCGTGATTCTGGCGCGCGGCAGCAGCGTGGCCCAGCTCAGCGATCCGGCCGTGAAGGAAATCGCCGCCGCCGCGCTGCGCGAGGAAATGGACGTGCGCTTCCACACCCAGGTATCCGCCGTCGAGCGCGTGGGCGATGGCGTGCGTGTGACGAGCCGCGACACCAGCGAGCGTGAAGTCAGCGAAGTCTTCGACTACCTGCTGGTGGCTACCGGCCGCAAACCGAACGTCGATCAGCTGAGCCTTGAACTGACCGGTATCGCGCTGGACGAACACGGCATCCCGCAGTACGACAGCAAGACCATGCAGTGCGGCGACAGCCATATCTTCATCGCTGGCGACRCCAATAACGAACTGCCCCTGCTGCCGGRGGCGGCCGACCAGGGCAAGATCGCCGGCGCCAACGCCGCCACCTGGCCGGAAGTGAAGCCGGGTCTGCGCCGCACGCCCCTCATCATCGCCTTCACTGAACCGAATATCGCGACGGTGGGCGCCAGCTATGAGGAACTGTGCCGAACCCACAAGGGCAGCTTCGCAGTGGGCATGGTGTCTTTCGAAGACCAGGGCCGCAGCCGCGTTATGCGCCAGAACAAAGGCATGCTGCGCGTGTATGGCGAATACGGCAGCGGACGATTCCTCGGCGCCGAGTCCATCGGACCGCGCATGGAACACATCGGCCACCTGCTGTCATGGGCGCATCAGACGGAGATGACGGTGGAAAAGATGCTGGAGATGCCGTTCTACCATCCGGTGGTGGAAGAAGGCTTGCGGACAGCGCTGCGCGACCTCGCGCAGCAGCTGGAGAAAGCGCCCCCGCCGAAGCAGTCCTGCCCGGACTGCACGCCGGGGTGCTGATTAGCTAAACAATTAATTCAGCGAGTGGTCGAGGCGGCCCTGTTCGGCCAGCTCACGCAGCACGCGGATCGTGTCGATGTCCGACTCCTGATAGGCGGAGCGGCGGAAATCGTCGTACATGGCATTGGCCGCATCGGTGGCCGCGTCGTGGCCGTCGTCGTACTCGAAGCGCACGTAGAGGCGCTCCGGCTCCGGCATCTCGATGGTCATGGTCAGGCTGGACTTGCTGATGTCCTTCTGCGCCTCGACGTTGTAGCGCACGATGTAAGGGCGGTGCAGCTCCACCGTATCCTCGATCACCAGGTCGCCATAGCGCAGGCGGCGGCGGAAACCGCTTTCCTCGCGCTGGTCAATTTGCACCTCGTCCAGGTGGGGAACGAAGAGCTTGGGCGACTCCGCACGCAGCACCAGGCCGCGCCATAGCTGCTCATGGGTGATGGTGTCCATCAGCGGGTTGAGCGGGTCGTTCACTTCTATCAAATGTTCAAATTTCATAATACTTTGCCTGATGTTTTTTTCGGTCTGGTGTCACTATATTCTCCCGTGCGCCGAAATATCAACACTTGAGGCGTTACAATGGCCGGCTTGTTTCCCGATCCTTTCCTGTAGCAAATGTCCAAACCTCAGTTCGGCCTGAACGGCCCACAAAGCGAAGCCGTGCTCTATCTCGACGGTCCTGCCCTTGTGCTGGCGGGCGCGGGTTCGGGCAAAACACGCGTGATCACCCAGAAGATCACCCACATGATCGAGGACCGCGGCTACGATCCGCGCACGATTGCGGCACTGACCTTTACCAATAAGGCGGCGCTGGAAATGCAGGAACGCGTCGGCAAATTGCTCAAACAGCCAAAACAGGCCAAGCAGCTGACAGTGTGCACCTTTCACTCGCTGGGCGTGAAGATCCTGCGCCAGGAATGCAACCACCTGGGCCTGAAAGACCGCTTCTCCATCATGGACAGCGACGATTGCTACTCGCTGGTACAGGACCTGGCCATCACCACGGACAAGCAGCTGATCCGCGGCATCCAGAACGATATCTCGCTGTGGAAGAATGGCCTGGTGACGCCGGAAGATGCGCTGAAACAGGCCCAGACCGAAGACGAGGCGCAGTCCGCCCGCATTTACGGCAGCTATATCGCCACGCTGGCCGCCTATCAGGCAGTGGACTTCGATGATCTGATCCGCCTGCCCGTGGAGCTGTTCCGCAATCACCAGGACGTGCGCGACAAATGGCAGCGCCGCCTGCGCTACCTGATGATCGACGAATACCAGGACACCAACACCTGCCAGTACGAACTGGTGAAGCTGATGGTGACCGGCATCGGCAAGAAGCCCATGTTCACCGCGGTGGGCGACGACGACCAGGCAATCTACGGCTGGCGCGGCGCGACCATGGAGAATCTGAGCCTGCTGCAGGTGGACTTCCCCGACCTGAAGCTGATCAAGCTGGAACAGAACTATCGCTCCACCACGCGCATCCTGCAGGCGGCCAATGCGGTCATTCAGAACAACCCGAAGCTGTTCGAAAAGTCGCTGTGGTCCGAGCTGGGCCTGGGTGAGCCGATCAAGGTGCACGGCATGCCGAACGAGGAGCAGGAAGCCGACCAGGTGGCGATCATGATTTCTGCCGACCACTTCGAACGCAAGAACAAATGGTCGGATTATGCGATTCTGTATCGCGGCAACCACCAGGCGCGCGTGATCGAACAGGCGCTGCGCAACCAGCGCATTCCCTATACGATCTCCGGCGGCCAGAGCTTCTTCGACAAGGCGGAGATCAAGGACATCATCGCTTACCTGCGCCTGCTGGCGAATCCGGATGACGATCC
>NZ_JBFRDW010000474.1:0-4798 GCF_052113985.1 Pseudoduganella sp. RAF53_2
GGATGACGGCAAATTCATTGGCCGCCACCCGTGCCACGAAGTCCCCCTCGCGGCATTCGGTTTCGATACACGTCAAAATCGCAGCCTCGGTGCCCGGCTCCACTTCATCCATCCGAACCAGGCCGACGACAACGCGGCCGCTGTCCTTTTCCGCTGCCTGCACGCGGCTGCGCAGCTGTTCGAAAAAGTAGGCACGGTTCGCAACGCCAGTGGCTTCATCGACGGTCAGGCGGCGCTGCAGTACATCGTTGCCTTCCAGCGAAGCCTGATGCATCAGCACCGCACACATATTCGCCAGCAGCTGTGCGATTTCCACTTCGTTATTTTCCAGTGCACGCGGTTCGCGCCAAACCAGCTTCATCACCGCGATCGCCTGTCGATCCGCGATCAGCGGCACAATGACCATGGAGCGCAGGCCAACCTTTCGGCAGGCTTCGCGGTTCACGCGTTCGTCGATTTCACTATCGGTGCAGGTGGCCGCCACGCGGTTCAACAAACAGTAGCYGGACAAGCTGTTGGCCACCGGCATACGCAGGCCGAGTTGGGCTTCGGCGCTGCCGGACGCGGAGCGATACACAATTTCGTCGCGCTCCAACAGTTCGACCACCGCGCCATCGGCGCCGGTGAGCCGTGTTGCGACAGCCGAAGCTTCGTCAATCACTGCGCTGAGATTGGTACCAAGGCTGACCAGGCGCACTTGTGCGTCGATGATCTCCAGCAGCGTATCAGGCGATATTTGTCGCATTGACAATGCACTCCGTTCAAGGTCTCAGGGACGATGATAGCAGCGCATAGAAAAAAAGAGCCAGCATTCTGATGCCGGCTCAAAGAGTTGTCATTCGGAGGAGACATGCATGATTGTAGGCACTACTTGTTACACTGTGATGACACTAAGAGTTCAAGCCCTGCATGCCGGCCGCTGGATATCGATCGCCCGCCGCTACGCCTGGTGGCAAAGCCTCGTCGATGCGCTTGAGCTCGTCCGCGCTGAGCGAAATGGCAAGCGCGCCAAGATTCTCCAGCAAATAACGGGTGCGCTTGGTGCCGGGGATCGGCACAATCTCAGGGCCTTGCGCCAGCAGCCAGGCCAGCGCCAACTGGGCGGGCGTGCAGCCCTTTGCCGCCGCCAGTGCCAGCACCGTATCAGCGATGCGCATGTTCGCATCCAGATTTTCGGCAGCGAAGCGCGGGCTCAGTTTGCGGAAGTCGCCGTCGGTCAGCTCGGTATTGCGCTTGATGGCGCCCGTCAGAAAGCCGCGTCCCAGCGGACTGTAGGCATGGAACTGCGCTCCGATCTCGCGCACCGCTTGCAGCACGCCGATCTCGGGATCGCGCGTCCACAAGGAATACTCGCTTTGCAGCGACGCGATCGGATGCAGCTCCGCCGCACGGCGCAGCGTTTGCGCCGACACCTCGCACAAGCCGATTGCGCCGATTTTTCCTTCGCGCTTGAGCTCAGCCAGCGTGCCGATCGTGTCCTCCAGCGGCGTGGCTGCACTCAGGCGGTGCACGTAATACAGGTCGATATGATCGACGTCCAGACGCCGCAAGGATGCTTCGCAGGCGCCGCGAATGTAGGCTGGCGAGTTGTCGATGCGCCGCTCGTAGCGCCCGGGCTCGCGCACAATGCCGAATTTGGTGGCAATCCGCAGCTGACCGTGCTTGCCTTTGATGAAGCGGGCCAGCAGTTCTTCGTTATGGCCGGCGCCATAAGAATCGGCGGTGTCGTAATGCGTAACACCGGCATCGAAAGCGGCTTCCAGCGTCGCCAGCGATTGGGCGTCGTCGGTGGCCCCATAGAATTCCGACATGCCCATGCAGCCCAGTCCCAGTTCACGTTTCATGACAATCTCCTTTCGGTTTTCAATGAAGCGCAGTCTAGCCAGCCGCCCTCCGCGGAGGAATTGCCAAAAACGTGATACCTTTTCGGTATGAGAAAACTCGATACCCGTTCGCTTGAACTCTTTCTCGCAGTCGCCGACTGCCTGAACTTTCGCCAGGCCGCCGAGCGCCTGCACATGACGCAGCCGCCGCTGACGCGCGCCATTCAGAAGCTGGAGTCGCAGCTGGGCGTACAGCTATTCGAGCGCGACACGCAAGGTGTGGCGCTGGCGCCGGCGGGACGCAAGCTGCTACCGCATGCTCGCGAGATTCTTCAGCGGCTTGATAGCGCCGAAGGTGCGGTGGCCGCGCAGCACGGTGCTGGCGGACGCGCAAACGCTGCGCGTGGCGGCACCAGGCCCCCGCTGCGGATCGGATTGACCACCTCCGTCGAAGCCGGCTCCTTCCGTGCAACGCTCGCTGGCCTTGAGCGCGGCGGCCCGCCCAACCTCACGTTTGCGCCATCGCCCCGCCTCGTTGCCAGTCTGCGCGCCGGCCGCCTGGACGCAGCGGTGGTCGCACTGCCGCTACGCACATTTGAACTCAGCGTACGGCCGCTTGGACAGCAAGAACTCATGGCGGCCCTGCCCGCGCGCCATCCTCTGGCGAAAAAGCGCACCGTCTCGCTGGCCGATCTCGCAAGCGAAGCTGTGTACTGGTTCGACCGGCCGCGCCAGCCCGCCTTCTTCGATCATTGCATGACAGTTTTCGAGCGCCACAACTTCCATCCCGCCTTCCTGCGCGAGCCGGACGACCATCACGTGCTGCTGGCCGACATCGCCGCCGGCAAAGGCATCGCTTTGCTGCCGGAATCCTTCGCGGCGCTGAAGCTGCACGGCGTGGTCTATCGCAAGCTGCGCGAAGGCGGCGAACTGGCGCTGACACTCGGCCTGGCGCAGCGCCCCGGCTCACCGCCGCTCTTGCCTTAATTGCACTGCTGAAAGAAATTGATTGACTTCTTGCAGTTATTAATTATACTCGCAACCATTAGAGGGCCTCTGCGGTCCATTTTTAATATCCAGAACTGTGCATATGCACACATAATTTTGAAGGATTCGATCATGACCGACAAGATCCAAAAGACAAGGCTTCGACTGGCCCCACTGGCGGCCGGCCTGGCTGTCGCTGGTGTGCTGGTTGCGGCCCTGAGCGGTTGCAGCGAGGCGAACAGCAAGGACGCGGCTCCCGCAGCATCGCAAGGCACGCCGATTACCGCCGCCGTGGTGCTGGAAAAACAGATCACGGAGACTCAGGAGTTCAGCGGCCGGATGGAATCGATCGAATCCGTACAGATCCGTTCCCGCGTGGCCGGATATATCACCGAGATTCACTTTGAGCCAGGCGCCAAGGTCAAGAAAGGCCAGCTGTTGTATGTGATCGATCCGCGCCCCTTCCAGGCTGAAGCCGACCGCGCGCGTGCTGCCGCCGATGCCGCCCGCGCCCGGGCCGACCTGGCCAAAATTGAGCTGGCCCGAGCCGAGAAGCTGCTGGCCGACAAAGCCATCGCCCAGCGCGAATACGACGAACGCGCCGCCGGTCTGAAGGAACTGGATGCCAACGCACGCGCCGCCCTGGCCCAGTATGAAAACGCCCGCCTCAATCTCGAATACACCCACGTCACTTCGCCGATCGATGGCCGCGTCGCCAAGCAGGAAATCACGCTCGGTAACCTGATCGATCCGAGCGCCGTGCTGACTTCCGTCGTGTCGGACGACAAAATCTACGCCACCTGGGATGGCGACGAATCGACCTACCTGCACGTGGGCGCCGAGGCGCACGCCGGCAAGCCGGTCAAGGTGCGCATCGGCCTGGCGTCTGAAGACGGCTTCCCGCATGAAGGCAAGCTGGAATTCGTGGACAACAAACTCGATACCAAGACCGGCGCAGTGCGCATGCGCGCCGTGTTCGCCAACACCGACAATATCCTGGTGCCGGGCCTGTTCGCCAAAGTGCAGATCGAGGCCGGCAGCGGCGACAGCGCGCGCCACAATGCCTTCCTGATCAACGAGCGCGCCATCGGCACGGACCAGAGCCGCAAGTTCGTCTTCGTGGTCAATGGCGAAGGCAAGGCCGAATACCGCGAAGTGACGCTGGGCCAGACCATCGACGGCCTGCGCATCGTGCGTAGCGGCCTGAAGACCGGCGAAAAAATCGTGGTGAACGGCCTGCAGCGCGTCAAACCGGGCGCCCAGCTGGCGCCGGAACTGGTGGCGATGGATGCCAAGGGCGATCCCGGCGCGAAGAAGGATGACGCCAAGGTCGCCGCCAACGAAACCAAGGTGCGCTAAGCCATGAAGTTCTCACAATTTTTTGTCGACAAGCCGATTTTTGCGGCTGTCCTATCGATCATCGTCTTCGTGGGCGGTTTGATCTCCATCTTCAAACTGCCGATTTCGGAATATCCCAACGTGGTGCCGCCATCCGTGGTGGTGCGCGCCCAGTATCCGGGCGCCGATCCGAAAGTGATCGCAGAAACCGTTGCCGCGCCGCTGGAGGAACAGATCAACGGCGTGGAAGACATGATTTACATGTCGTCCCAGAACACCTCGGATGGTGCGCTGAAGCTGACGGTGACCTTCAAGATCGGCACGAACATCAAGCAGGCTGAAACCGAAGTGCAGAACCGCGTACAGCGCGCCCTGCCCCGCTTGCCCGAAGAAGTACGCCAGCTGGGTGTGACCACGGTGCGTTCCTCGCCCAGCCTGACCATGGTGGTGCACCTGGTTTCGCCTGACAATACTTACGATGATCTGTATCTGCGCAACTACGCAGTGATCAACGTCAAGGACCAGTTGGCCCGCCTGTCCGGCATGGGCGACGTGATCCTGAACGGCTCCGGCGACTACGCCATGCGCGTCTGGCTGGACCCGCAAAAAGTCGCAGCGCGCAATCTGACCGCCACAGACGTGACCAATGC
>NZ_JBFRDW010000475.1:0-4797 GCF_052113985.1 Pseudoduganella sp. RAF53_2
CTTCCACACCAGTCGGGAAGCCGTTGAACAGGATGCGGCCAACCTTGCGCTCCAGCGTCGGCAGCAGCGAGCCGGCGATGTCGCGGTCATCGGCAGTTGCCTGCACGGTGGCAGTCAGCTGGCCTTCCAGGTGCTCAGCGAAACGCTTCAGGTCTTCAGCGGTCTTGGCGCGGATCAGCACCGAGCTTGGGCCGAAGTTTTCAGCTTCCAGCGCAGCGGTGGACAGGAAAGTATCCACGTCCACGGAATACAGATGCGGGCGGGCCTGGCAACCGGCAGCCGGAGCGCCTTGCGCCAGCAGGGTCACGCCTTCCAGTGCGGACAGCTTCTCCACGCCGGACTCGTAGGCCTTGTGGATGCCCGGGGTCAGCATAGTGGTGGAAGGCTTGGCCTGCACGGCTGCGGCAGCAGCGGTGGTGAAGGCATCCAGCTCGGCGCTTTCCAGGCCGATCAGCAGGCCAGGGTTGGTGCAGAACTGGCCCGCGCCCATGGTCAGCGAATCAGCGAAGCCTTGTGCAACCTGGGCGCCTTTCTCTTTCAGAGCGCCCGGCAGCAGGAATACAGGGTTGATACTGGACATCTCGGCGTACACAGGGATCGGCTCCTTGCGTGCAGCGGCGATGCGCATCAGCGCCAGGCCACCGAAACGGGAACCGGTGAAGCCGACAGCCTTGATGACCGGATGCGCCACCAGATTGGAACCAGTCTCAATACCGCCGATCAGCATGGAGAACACGCCTTCCGGCAGGCCGCAATCGGCAACGGCTTTTTGCACAGCCTTGCCCACCAGTTCGGAAGTACCGAGGTGCGCAGGGTGGGCTTTCACGATAACAGGGCAACCAGCGGCCAGCGCGGAAGCGGTGTCGCCACCTGCCACCGAGAAGGCCAGCGGGAAGTTGGAGGCGCCGAACACAGCGACCGGACCGATGGCGATCTTGCGCATGCGGATGTCCGAGCGCGGAGGGGTGCGCTCGGGCAGTGCGGAATCCACGGTGGCGTTCAGGAACACGCCATCACGAACCACCTTGGCGAACAGGCGCAGCTGATTCACAGTGCGGCCACGTTCACCTTCCAGGCGGGCTTGCGGCAAGCCGGATTCCTGCATCGCACGCTCGATCAGTTGCGGGCCGATGGCCACGATGTTGTCGGCGATCTTCTCCAGGAACTGCGCGCGCTGCTCAAGGCCGGTTTCGCGGTAAGTGTCGAAGGCGGCAGCGGCGAGGCTGCACGCTTTTTCCAGGTCAGCGGCGCTGGCCATGCCGAAGGGCGGATCGATTTCCACGTTGCGGGAAGGATCGATCGCCTTCATCTGGCCTTCGCGGCCCATGACAGCGCTCTGTCCAATTACCATTTCACCAGCGATGTGCATTGCTTACTCCTTAGTTTTTCATTGTGCGCCTTGGGCGCGGATCAGTTTGTCCAGCATTGCGCACTCTTCCTCGTTCAGGTCGCTCAGCGGAGCGCGCACTGGACCCGCATCGTGACCGACCAGGCGGGCGCCGGCCTTGACGATGGACACCGCATAGCCTTGCTTGCGGTTGCGGATCGCCAGGTACGGCAGGAAGAATTCGTCCAGCAGACGGTTCGTCGTAGCGTGATCGTCTTTCGCGATAGCGTGGTAGAAGTCCATGGCCAGCTTCGGCATGAAGTTGAACACGGCGGAGGAATACACCGGAACACCCAATGCCTTGTACGCTGCTGCATAAACTTCTGCCGTCGGCAGGCCGCCCAGATACGAGAAGCGGTCGCCCATCTTGCGCCAGATCGATACCATCAGTTCGATGTCGCCGATGCCGTCCTTGAAGCCGATCAGGTTCGGGCAACGATCTGCCAGGATCGCCAGCGAATCAGGCGTCAGGCGGCAACCACCGCGATTGTAGACCACAACGCCAAAGTCCACAGAAGCGCAAACTTCTTCCACGTGCTTGATCAGGCCTTCCTGGCTCGCTTCGGTCAGGTAGTGCGGCAGCAGCAGCACGCCGTGGGCGCCCTGGCGCTCGGCTTCCTGGGCGAATTTGATGGCTGCACGGGTCGGGCCACCTGCACCGGCCAGGATAGGCACTTTGCCGCGGCAAGTGTCGACGGCGGTCTTGATGATTTCCGGGTATTCCTCGTGGGTCAGCGAGAAGAACTCGCCGGTGCCGCCAGCCGCGAACAGAGCGGAGGCGCCGTATGGAGCCAGCCATTCCAGACGCTCGATGTAGCCCTTCTTGTTGAAGTTGCCTTCAGCATCAAAGTCGGTCACTGGGAAGGACAGCAGGCCAGCGGAAAGGATCTTTTTCAGGTCTTGCGGATTCATGGCGTCTCCTAGAGGTCGCGGTTAAGTTGTATGACATCGTACAAGTATCCGCAAAACGCTGCAAGCGTTTTTTGTTACCGGTCAGGCGTTGCCGCCCTTTTCCAACATTTCCTGGGCATGACGCAGGCGTTCGCGGCTATTGCTCAGGTGGGTGCGCATGGCCGCGCGGGCGCCTTCCGCGTCCTTGCGCATGATGGCGTGGCAGATATCCTCGTGCTCGCGCTGCACGCGCATCAGATAGGCGGCGGGGTCGTCGTGCACCAGTTGCGCCGAATTCACACGGGCGCGCGGGATGATCGCACTGCCCAGATCGCTCAGGATGTCAACGAAATAACGGTTATTGGTGGACTGGGCGATCAGCTGGTGGAATTGCTTGTCAGCATCCACCGGATTGCCCTCTTCCTGCATGCGCTTCAGCAGCGCGGACAATTGCACGGCCTGCTGATCGGTCCGGCGGCTGGCCGCCAGCGACGCCGCTTCCGTTTCCAGGGTGATGCGCAGCTCCAGGATGGCCAGCACGTCTTCCAGGGTGCTGATGGTCAGGCGCATATTGCCGCTCGGCGGTTCCAGCACAAAGGTGCCCACGCCGTGACGGGTTTCCACCAGCCCGGCGGCCTGCAGATGCGAGATCGCTTCGCGCACCACAGTACGGGACACGCCATGCAGCTGCATGATCAGCGACTCGGTCGGCAGCTTTTCGCCCGGCTTCAACGTTCCGCTCTGGATATTGGACGTGATCGCCTCCACCACCCCCTGAGCCAGGTTGCGGTGTTTCTTGCGGACAGGAGCTGCGGTTTCAGTCATCGTGGCATGCCTTCTCTGGAAAGCAACTAGTATACCACTTGTTGTATGACGACTATTTTTTCAGCCCTTTGCAAGGATCGGCGCGCTTTACAGACTCCAGCTTGCGCACTTCATCGAAGGGCAAACGCATCTGATCCGGCTCCACGAAACCGATAGTGCGGATGTTCAGTTTGGGCTCAACCGCGTTCAGCCAGCGCGGCACGCCGATGTCTTTTCGGACATGGCCGTTACCGGCAATCAGCACCACATCGCGCGGCTGCTGTTCGCGGATCAGCTTGGCCATCCAGATGTCGCGTGCCACCTGGGCATCGACCATGCCGGGGACCATCATGTCCGGCAGCATATCGCAATGGCCTTCCTTGATTTCGCGTTCCTGCGCCTTACGCAACTCCAGCGGCAGCGGCTTGTCCAGCTTGTAGGCTGTAACGGTCGCGGCATCGAAACTGGATGTCACGCCGTCACGCACCACGCGCGAAGCATCGGCACGCGACAGATTCACGGCAAGCAGCGGCAGGTTGTTGGTCAGTGCCAGCTGAATCAGCGGATGGTATTGCTGCCAGTTCCAGCCGGGCGTATTCATCACTTTGATCAGGCAGGACGCATCAAGACAGCCTTTCTGGGCTTCGTCCAGCAGGCGCTGTTTGTCGCGGTCGAACTGCTCCATCGCAATGACCGGACGCCAGCCCGCTTCCACGCGGCGCTTCAGTTCTTCGAAACGCAGCTTGTGGCCTTGCGGGTTGTCGTGCACTTCGCCCAGCAGCAGCACTTGCGGGTTGGCGGGACCGGCGGCGATCGACGCCACCGGCTCGGGAGACTTCTTGAAGAAGCTGCAGCCGGACAGGGCTACCGCCACGAGGATTATGAGGTGACGCTTCATCGAACATGGATCAGTTGAGTGAAGCGTCTAGTCTACCTCACAGTGCCTTCTCCAGCAGCGTGTGGATTTCCGCAGCGATCTCGTCCACATGGGTTTCCAGCGCAAAGTGGCCCGTGTCCAGCAATTTCACCACCGCATTGGGATTATCGCGGCGATAGGCTTCGGCGCCAGGCGGAATGAAGAAGGGGTCGTGCTTGCCCCAGATCGCCAGGGTCGGTACTTGGGTATCGCGGAAGAATTTCTGGAACACGGGATACAGCGCCAGGTTGTTGCGGTAGTCGTAGAACAGCGCGATCTGAATGTCCTTATTGCCGGGACGGGTCATCAGCAGTGCGTCCAGCGCATACGCTTCCGGCGCGACCTGTTCGGGATTCGCGACACCATGCGTGTACTGCCATTTGGTCGCGTCGTAGGTCAGGAAGCTGCGCATCACTTGCTCGTTTTCCGCGCTGGGATCAGCCCAGTGCTTGCGCATCGGCGCCCAGCCCTCTTCACTCAGACCCTCCAGGTAGGTATTGCCGTTTTGCGAGATCAGGGCCGTGACGCGTTCCGGATGCGCCGCTGCCAGACGGAAGCCGGTAGGCGCGCCGTAGTCGAACACGTAAAGCGCGTATTTTTCCAGTTTCAGCGCTTGCACGAAGGCCTCCATGGTGGCCGCCAGGCTGTCGAAGCTGTACTGGTAATTGCGTTCGGCGGGAACTTCAGTGAAACCGAAGCCAGGCAAGTCGGGAGCGATCACGCGGTATTTAGTGGCCAGCAGCGGGATCAGGTTGCGGAACATGTGCGAGGAAGACGGGAAGCCGTGCAGCAGCAGGAG
>NZ_JBFRDW010000476.1:0-7529 GCF_052113985.1 Pseudoduganella sp. RAF53_2
CAAGCTGCATCACCGCACAAGCTGCATCACCGCAAAACAAAAGAAAAATACCCACAAAAATTCAAAGAAGCCAGCAACAATAGGCACGTATCGACATATATCTACGACCCAACGTCCCCCAATTAGCGGAAGGCCAACCGTTGGATTCGTGCACGCGCCACCCGGCAAACTAAGACCAAAACCTATCGACGTATCTTTACCTGCGTCAGACTTCGCGTCGTCAAGCCCGGTATCACGCCCTGGCCCCAATCCGTCAACCAGCTTGTTCAATGCATCAAGCATCGTGCCAACGGAACTTGGTGTACCACTCTCATCGATCTTGCAAGCAGGCTCACCCGGCGCACCGCAGTTCTGACCACCGGAACCAGTCCCGCCAGTACCACCTGTCCCACCCGTACCTGTGCCGGGATCAGTGCCTCCGCCAGTACCACCAGTACCACCAGTACCACCAGTACCACCAGTACCACCCGTGCCACCAGTGCCACCAGTACCACCAGTGCCGCCAGTACCACCAGTGCCACCTGAACCGGGATCAGTACCAGAGCCAGGATCAGTACCAGAACCTGGATCGGTGCCACCGCCCGTACCGGTACCGGTGTATGGCGGAGCGTTCGCGAAGTCCTGACTAGAAGAACACTGACCGGCATTGTTCTGAACCATATGCACACTGCACTTTGTGAGCGCAATATTGGGAGTGCCTGTATCGGTATCATTGCAGCTGCTGACACTATCCGCATTAGCCCAGCATCCATCAGGACAAAAATTCGTAGTCATAAGCGCACCATCAGCGATAATGGCTTGCACCACCTTGTTAGTGGTCTTGTCGTAATACGCGGTGGGTATCCTCCAAGTGCCAGCATCATCGCCCGCAGGACAGGCAACACGACGACATTGCTGCCCAGGCGGCTTCGATACGTCTGCGCTTCCTGTATAACGCGGAGTGGGGCAATCATCAGGCCAATAGTGAACCTGAAACGACCCGTAATTGATATCCTTCTCTGTGTAATAGTCGTAAGTGATATTTGGGTCCGGCGTTAGCTCCGACACCTGACCACCGCCGCGCACCTTGCAGTACGACACTTTAGCGCTCGGGTCCGGATACAGTGCCAACACCGCGGAGCAGCTAAGCGAATCTATCCCCTGCTTTGAAAACCATGCTTGCCCCTCCAACTGATAGCGAGCGGCGAACACGTCAAGCGGCAGCAGATGCAGAACAATCAAAATGAGCAAATAGCGCATACAATCCCCGTAAACAAAAAAGGGGGCACAGCACGCGCCCCCTAACCCGCCAGCTACGCGAGGATTAGCCAGCCTTCGAGAAGGCTTTCTTCATCATCTTGATACCCCAGAAGCCACCAGCCACCAGCACGGCCACGCCGAATGCCGCAGTGATGTATTCCTGTGCCGTGCCGGACAGCGCAGTGATGGCGTCAATGCCAGGATCAGCAGCGAATGCAGATGCCGAAGCAACGACAGCACCACCAGCTACCAGACCTTTTTTGAAGATGTTTTTCATTTCTCTATACCCTTACATGGTTTACGGCCTACATAAGATTGCGTGCGGCCAGCGCGCAAAATGCTACTAATCCAGAATCTCGATTGAGCGCCGGATAATCCGCTGAGTCGCCCCTGCGGCGTATCCGATCCCCCAAGCTGCCAACAGGCATGCGATGGTTTGGAGCGTGTTCATTTGTGATCTACCAAGCGATGAATGATGTACTTCACCAAGTACACTGCACCGACAAATAAGCCAGTCAAGAACAGAATCGGCGAAAGGGCCCTGAGCAACTGAATCATCGCTGCGCACCCGCAATCCAACCCAACGCGAAGCACACAACAACCGCCAGACCAAGCCACATTTCGGGCGTCACCTCCGTCACTGCATGACCCCTGCTGCAACCACTCCCGTAACGAAGAAGCCCTGATGGCAATTGAACGTAGCCGTATCATGAGCTTCGCCGTACAGGTCAAACCGACCCGCTTCATGTACCCAGGGAGTGAAGCCAACATCACCCTCGTAAGGCATCAAAAACAGACCGGTTTCCGCGTCCTGCACGATGTACTTGACGCCTGCGTTATGCGGCGGCATTCTTCGCACCGCCTTTTGCGGCCTCAAGCGGACGCAGCGCGGAAATGATCGTCTTTTGCGTGTTACCGTTCGTGACGATCTCCATATCCACTTCGGCCATGAATGGGAACGCGCCAGCCAAGTGCTCAAATTTCTTGTACTCCTCAGCCTTGCCTAGGTTGTATTCAGCGGTCGCGGTGCCCATGGCGGTTCCCTTGCTGCTGTCCAGATCCGTTTCGACGTACACCTTCGTGCTATCGAAAGTGGTGCCGTTGTCCATCTGGCCTTTGCTGAACTTCATGCCGGTTACTTTGACGGTCGATTTGAATTTCATTTGCTGGTTTCCTATACACGCGGCCTACTAAAACCGTTTTCCCCGTTGAGGCCATACGACGGGACGGCGGTAACGAAACGCATCATCGAAGGAACGATGACAGGCTCTAATTTGTGAATTGGAGTCGGGCCGCTGGTTGCGTCCGCAGTAATCGGCAGAAGGCGCTTAGGCCAGTAGTCATCGCCCTCAAAGCAAACCATATCCAGCGTGGCTTGATCGCCGTGAAGTTCGCGCAGCATGCGCAACCACCTACCGTACTGGCGCTTGGTGATTTCGACACCTGCGTCATGATTAATCTGCGCAGCACGCTCTTTAAGCTTCAAACGCTCCGGCTGAATAGTTTTTTCCAGCTTCACCAAGCACGGATACGCGCCCACGAAATACTTGGACGGATTGAGCAAAACCTCAGGCTCGATAACCATGTTCGTGTTCTTAAACTCAACCTCAACACGGCACCAGTTACTTTGCTTATCGCCCTCTTTACGACCCTCGCCCATTGGTCATCAGCCCAATCTACCGACAGGTATTGGCCTTCCAGATCATCATGCGCAATGTCGATACGCGAGATCGATGGACGAACCGCAATGTCAATGAGCCAGCGGTAAAGGCGATGCTCCCAACCCGGCAAAGCATGCGTGCATCCCTGCCCTGTCAGCGTAATGAGCATGGTCTGACGCTGCCCACCAAAGCACACGAACCCCATCTTGTCGCCCAAAACCCACGACTCACGATAAAAATTCATACCGCGATCACGCTTTTCCGTGATGYCAAAGCCGAACACTTTTTCAAGCTGGCGGGATGYCTCCTCAATGATCTGATCGTCACTGACAAGCATCTGCCGAGCCGTGCGGAAGAAGGTATCTTCGAGGACCGTAAAATTGATCCAGTCGATGATGGCCGCTTGGCTATCCGAAGGACGACGCACCATCACGGTTTTCGTCTCACCAGAGTCCGACAAAACGAGCTTCACCTCACCGATATGCTCATCACACAGGCTTGTCCAATGGCCGCCGATTTCGGACGCCTCGGCACTGTGCAAGTTTTCCCCCATGTTATTAATGGGGGGCAGCTGGTCGCTGCTTACCTCCGGCTTTTTCGGCACAAACCCGCCCTTCGGGCCTGTCGCGGCGGGCCGCGCCGCCTGCGCGGCACGTCCTGCCGCTTCTGCCGCGACCTTCGCGCGGCCATAAATTTGGGATTTGACCTGCCGGGACGGCGAGCCGCCCGATTTAGCGGCATAGGTCTCTGCATCGCCCTGAGCGAGCTGACGACGAGCAGCGATCGACAGCTTCATGCGCGGCTCCAGACGACAACTCGAACAGGCACGTACAGCATCAGTAAGACAGACGCAGCGAGTTGAAGCTCAACCCAGTCGGGCAGATCGCGAACGCCGAAACCGCTTGCCGGAAAGTGCGCTTCAACTTGATCCGATAGCACCAAAAACCACAAGACGGAAAAAAAGAGCGCAAAGGCAGCGCAAATGTGGGAATTGGAGAGATTTCCCTGTTGACCCGTTGACGGTAAACCAATACGATTCATTCAGTTCACACACTGTGAAGTTCACGATGTGTGAACCATAGTTAACGGAGCGTGAATTGTCAAGCGGAAAAATAGTTGCTTTGCTACTTATCGTTGCTGCATCGACTGATGCATACGCTGAAACACGAGTGTGTCGAACACCCGATGGTCATAAGACGGTAACCAACGAACCGTGCAAAGCACCGTACAAACAGACCGAAGTGCTACCGGACACGCAAGCCAGAACCAGTAGCGACAAAGGAAGCCGCGCACAACAGCGCCGCGACGCCGAAATGCAACGAATCATAGGGAAACGCAAATGAAAAGCGGACTGTATCTCGACCAAGTGAAAGACAAGCTAGGGCTTCACCAAGACAAAGACCTGGCCGAGCATTTCCACGTCACCAAAGCCGCAATCAGCCAGTACAAAAGCGGTCAGCGCATCATGGACAACGAGATGTGTCTCGCCGTCGCGCTTATCCTTGAAGTGGACCCTCTCCGGGTCATCATGGCGGCCGATATTGATCGCGCCGAAAGGTCTGGGCAAAGCTCTCTATGGTCGGTCTTTTCACAGAGGATGGCAGCAGCAGCCGCTAGCGCCGTTCTGGCTGTAGGTGTCACGGGATTTTTGACACCCGGCAACGCCGAAGCCCATACCTACAGCCCCTCTTCCGCGCCGCAGGTTGAACCAATTTATATTATGTAAAATGCGATATTGGCGCCGAACCCTCTTTGGGCTGTGCAGCGCGTCGGCTTTCACGAAGTCGGCATGTCCGTGACTTTCCACGCATTTTCATGGTCACCATACGGTTTATAGTTGATGAACAACAATAAACCGAGGTGGATATGTTCAAGCGTACGATCATTGCAGCTACTTTGCTGACTGCCCTGCATTCGGGTCTTGCAATGGGTTTTGAGATCAACCCGGCAAGCCACGATGCTGCCGCTGTCACGCGCTCACTGAAGTCGGAATATCAGCGCTATCTCTCCCGCCTTACTTCGCCAACACACGAGCGCATTACCGAATTGACGCTGGCGTGCGCGGAAGCCTCTAAGCAATATGATTGGTGCGATCTGCCTGCGACAGACCTGACGAACGCCAAACACTTCGACATTGACGTCCTGAAGTTTGGTGTGCGCTGGAACGACGATCCCAATAACTTCTTCCGCGTCGACCAGGAATTTACCTGGTTCTTTTGGCTCAAGGCCGCCGGCGCTTATCCGCGTTTGATCAATCCAACTTATCCTCTGGAGTACCGTAGCCACTACGGCGATATGCAATTCCTGCATGGGATGGGCCGGCGTGGCGACGATCCTGTAAAGGTACGCGACAACGTCGTGGAATGGGTCCATTTTGCTTATGACGTCGCAACCGGACGCATTGATCCATCCGCGCAGCTCTACACCTTGCAGGGCAACTACGCGTTCGCGAAGTATTTCGAGGGCTCGCGCCGCCGCAATTGGACTGTCCGCCATCTGTTCACTAATGTGTCAGATATCTTGTGCACGGCCGCCTGTGATTCGCTGCCAACGGACGATGCGCAAATTCGTAATCTGGCGTTAGGCGCCCTTCTTCATACGGTTCAGGATTCCTTCTCGCACGCCCACGCGGAACGGGTAAACACTGGGGTTCATGCGTGGCTTGATTACGCCGCCCAAGACCCTGGCTGTCACAAAGGCGCGGATGAAGACACGGTTTGGATCGATGCGAGTGACATCCACGTGAAGCCCGCCATTGCGTGGGGGGCCTGGTTTGTTCGCAGCGCGATGCTGAATGTACCTTGGGAAAATGGCGTGCGCGAGGAACTCATTAACCGCACTTTCGCACTCGACCCTCATGCCGTCGAACCGTACGGCGGCGGTTACGAGTCCGGCGGCAAGCACTGCAAGCTGTAGTAACTGTACGCACGATCATGAAATGACGCTCCTGGCTGGGCATCCACGAAAAGATCGTGCGAAAAATTTCAGCGTCTCGACGCGCTGCCGCAGGCCAGTTGGTGGTTGGCTTTACGTTCAGCGATGACTTGCTGGCGTTGGGCTTCGGTGAGCGTCACCGCAGGGCCGCCGCCGTGTCCGATTGCCAGATTTTTGGTCTTTTGAGCGTATTCAAGCTGCTGCTGATCGCGCGTGCACAGTTCGTCTTCCGACATGACCTTGCCAGAGCGATGCATGCTCGGATTGAATGGTTCGGGCGCATTTTTTTCTGCTTCCGCGGCTACCGCAGCCCGGCGGCGTTCGGCTTCAGCCAATTTTATGCGGCTCTCGCGTGATGCAATTTCCCGTTCTCGCCAGTTATCGTTTGCTGGCGCCACAGCCGATTGCGCGCGCGGAGTTGCGAGCGCGGTGGCATTGGAACCATCCTGGGGATGGTCTGAATATTGGACCTTGCCATTGGCGTCGGTCCATTTGTAGAGCTGCGCATGCGCTGAGATAGCCGTCAATGCAAGCACAAGGGAAATTAGAGTTTTCATACGGCAACTATACTTCAGCGCGGACGCGAAAGGCTCACACTTTGTCACGGTTGCCGTAAAAAGGGCTGAGTCCCCTGCCCTGCGGGACCCAGCCTTCTGACATCAATACTTCACATCCAGGCGGACGCTGAAGTAGCGGAACACATCGCGTGGCGGCACCCAGCTGTCAACCGTGATGTTCGGTGCAGAGCCGGACGGGCCGGCGCGGAATGAAGGACCGCTGGCGTTCGCGTTCGGAATGTAGAAGCGATCGAACAGGTTGTTGATGCGGAAGCTCAGCTTGTAGCGGTCCTTGTTGTCGCGAATACCGAAGCCCAGATCGGCGATGGTGTAGGCGGTGTTCACGGCGCGCGGATCGTTCGCGATATTGGTCTGGTAATCGCTCTGATAACGCACATTGCCGTTGACGAAGGCGTCGAAGGACATGCCCGGAATCTTGAAGTCATACTGGCCGCCGACATTGGCCTTCAGCTTCGGAGTACCGGGGAACACGGCGCCGCTCAGGTCCTGGATGCCGGTGGTCGAACCTGGCTTGATCGGGAAGCAGGTACGGTTGCGTCCTGGCAGAGAGCCATTTTCGCCCAGGCCGGTATTGCCGATCGCGACGTTGGTGGCGTCGTTGTAGCACGGACCGTTAGCCCACTGTTCGATCGTCGGACGGGTGTACGCCAGCGAGCCGTTCAGCACAAAGCCAGGCGTGACCAGGAAGTGAGTATCCAGCTCGAAACCATGCGTGCGGATGAACGGGATCGAGTTCAGCTGCGTGAAGATGGTCGGATTATTCGGCAGAACAAAGGACACGTTCTGCTGATAGCCATAGAACCGGGTGTTGAACACAGTCGCCGCGACGGACATGCGGTTATTCAGCAGGTTCCCTTTGGCGCCCAGCTCGTAAGTCTCGCTGCGCTCCGGATCGACCGGGAATGCCGCCGCTGCCTGCAGGCCGCTGGTCACGTCGTATGCCTTGCCCTTATGGCCGGTCGCGGTCATCGCGTAGACCATCCATTCAGGATTGATCTGCTTCTGGATACTCAACTTGCCGGTGACGGCCTTGTCGGTATTACCGGTGCTGGAGAATTGATCGACGCCCACCGGACCAGGTTTGAAGCTGGCTGGGTCAAGTTGGTCGGTGTAGAAG
>NZ_JBFRDW010000477.1:0-4789 GCF_052113985.1 Pseudoduganella sp. RAF53_2
GACCACCACCCTCACCACCGAGCACCAAGCCGAACAGCTGGCCGCCCTCGGCGATTGATAGCGAGTTGTGCGAGAATGAGTCGGTTTAAATTTAGCGGATGGACATCATGAATTCGAAGAAGGTGATGCTGGCGACGGCGATCGTGTGCTTTGGGCTGATTGGCGTGGCCATGTATCTGCAGCACGTGCTGTACTTGCTGCCTTGTCCGCTGTGCGTGATTCAGCGCTATCTGTTCATTACGATCGGCATCGCTTGCCTGATCGGCGCGTTCGGCAAGCCGAAAGTCGGTGCGGGCCTGGGTTTGCTGGCCGCGCTGGGCGGTCTGGTGGCGGTCGGCAAGCATCTGTGGGTGCTGGCGCATCCGGGCCTGTCCTGCGGCATCGATCCGATGGAAACCTTCCTGAACAAGATCCCTACCGCGACTGCCCTGCCCTGGCTGTTCTACGCCGACGGCCTGTGCGAGAACGCGACCGACGGCTTCCTCGGCCTGTCGATCCCTCAATGGTCCGCCATCTGGTTCGTCATCCTCGCCGGCACCATGCTCTGGCTGCTGCTGCGCAAGCGCGCATGACCATCCACGTCGCTCCCGGCACCACGCTGGGCGCTTTGCAGCGCCAGCCGCTGCTCGATCCGGTCGATCAGCGCATCCTCGTTTGCCATGCGCTGAACATCACGCGCACGGCGCTGATTACGCAGGCGGAACGCGCACTCAACGCCGATGAAGCGGCGCGCATCGAAGCGCTGCTGCAGCGGCGCATTGATGGCGAGCCGGTGGCCTATATCGTCGGCATGCGCGAGTTTTACGGTCTGGCGTTTGAAACCACGCCGGCCGTACTGATTCCCCGCCCCGACACCGAACTTCTGGTGGAGCTTGCCCTGGAACGCCTGCCGCCACGCGGACGCGTGCTGGACCTGGGCACAGGCAGCGGCGCCATCKCCGTGGCAGTGGCCCACAGCCGGCCCGATGCGGAAGTCACGGCGCTTGATGTCAGCACCGATGCCCTCGCCGTTGCGCAACGCAACGCGCAGCGCAATGGCGCCAGGGTGCGCTTCCTGCACAGCGACTGGTTCGCCGCCGTCAAAGGCGAGACCTTCGACCTCATTGTTTCCAATCCTCCTTATATCGCAGACGGCGACCGCCATCTGTCCGAAGGCGATTTGCGCTTCGAACCTTCCGGTGCGCTGACCGATTTCGCCGACGGCCTGTCGGCGCTCAAGGCCTTGATCAAAGGGGCGCCGCAGCATGCGGCCGCCGGCACCTGGCTGTTGATGGAACACGGTTACGACCAGTCTGAAGCCGTGCGCAAGCTGCTGTCATCGGCGGGTTACACTGAGGTGGCAAGCTGGCAAGATTTGGCCGGAATCGAGCGCGTCAGCGGCGGGCGCGTCCCCGGTTAAAATAGCGCTTCCTACGGCGCCATGCGGCTTGCCGGGCGGTTTTTGAGGGCTCCTGCACGCAGTTTTCGGATTTCGGTTACATTCGCTCCAATTCAAAGTTTGCTGCATCGGAAAGGAAGTGCCAATTGTCCAATCTATTGTCTCGCCGCCTGGCCTTATTGGCCGACGATAAGCACCGCGCGGTGCTGGGCGGCGGCCTGCGCGGCATCGAGCGAGAAACCCTGCGTGTCGACAAGAGCGGCCATCTGGCCCGCACGCCTCATCCGGTTCTGCTGGGTTCGGCCCTGACCAACCCGCACATCACCACCGACTACGCAGAAACGCTGCTGGAATTCATTACGCCGGCCGAGAACGATATCGCCACCACGCTGCAGAAACTGGATGGCATCCATCGCTTCTCCTATACCAAGATGCAGGATGAGCTGCTGTGGTCGCAGTCCATGCCTTGCCAGCTGCCGCCGGAAGAGGACATCGAAATCGCCTGGTACGGCAAGTCCAACCTGGGCATGCTGAAGCACGTGTACCGCCGCGGCCTGGCCCTGCGCTATGGCAAGGCCATGCAGTGCATCGCGGGCATCCACTACAACTATTCGCTGGACGAACAGCTGTGGCGCATCCTGGCCGAGGACGAAGGAGCGACGCACATTTCCGCAAAGGCCTACCAGTCGGAAGCCTACCTTGCCGCGATCCGCAATTTCCGCCGCTACAGCTGGCTGCTGATGTACTTGTTCGGCTCCTCGCCGGCGCTGGCCAGCAGCTTCCTGCGCGGCCGCCCGCACAAGCTGGAAACGCTGTCGTCCGATACGCTCTACCTGCCTTATGCCACCAGCCTGCGCATGAGCGATCTGGGTTACCAGAACGAGGCGCAGTCCGGCCTGCATCCGCATGAGAACAGCCTGGATTCTTATGTGGCCACGCTGACCCGCGCCGTGAACCAGCCTTACGAGCCGTACCAGAAGATCGGCACCAAGGTCGATGGCGAGTGGGTGCAGCTGTCGACCAATGTGATCCAGATCGAGAACGAGTATTACTCGACCATCCGTCCGAAACGCGTGATCCGCACCGGCGAGCGTCCGATCCAGGCGCTGTGCAACCGCGGCGTGCAATACATTGAAGTACGCTGCATGGATGTGGACCCTTACGAGCCGGTCGGCATCAATGTCGAAACGGGACGTTTCCTGGATGCCTTCCTGCTCTACTGCGCACTGGAACGCAGCCCGCTGATCACGCCGGAATACGGCGAAATCCTGGCGCGCAATTTCGGCCGCACAGTGAAGGAAGGCCGGCGTCCGGGCCTGAAGCTGATTCGCGACGGCGAGGAAGTCGCGCTGACGGAGTGGGGCCTGGATATGCTGGAACGCATCCGCCCAGCCGCCGAACTGCTGGACAGCGTACGCGGCGGCAATGACCATGTGCGCGCGCTGGAAGCCCAGGCCGTCAAGCTGCATGACCCGGATGCGACGCCGTCCGCACGCGTGCTGGCCGAGCTGCGCGCGAACGGTAAATCGTTTATCGAATTTTCCGTGCGGCAGAGCGAGAAGCACGCAGCGTACTTCCGCGCCAATCCGCCGAGCGCCGAGGAACAGGCTTATTACGAGCAGCTGGCCAAGACCTCGCTGGATGAGCAGGAAGAAATGGAACGCACCCAGACCGGCAGCTTCGATGATTACGTCAAAGCCTACCGGGCAAGCAACCTCTGTCCTAACAGCCCTTGCTGACCTTCTACAACGAACAGCATGCACAGCAGCGTCTCCGCCACATTCTGACGGGCGGCGCACCGGCTCCCGCGCCGGATCACCCCGAGCGCGCGGAATTCGTGCTGGCCGAACTGGGCCGGCGCGGACTGGGACAAATCGTTACGCCGCATAGCGTGCCGCCGGTGTCGCTGGAGCGCGCGCACAGTCCGCGCTATCTGCATTTCCTGCGCACCGCCTGGAGCGAGTGGCTTGCACTGGCGCCGGCCAATGCGGGACGCGATGCCTTCCCGTCCATGTCCGTGATCCGCAATCTGCGCGCCGATATCGAGCCCGATGATTTCGGCGCCCGTTTCGGCCTCTACGCCATGGATACGCTGACACCCATCGGCCCCGGCACCTGGAGCGCGGCCAAGATGGGCGCCGACTGCGCCATCAATGCGGCGCATGCCCTGCGCGTGGGCGAGCGCAGCACGTTCGCCCTGACTCGTCCGCCGGGCCATCATGCGGGACCGGATGCGATGGGTGGCGGCTGCTACCTGAACAACGCCGCGCTGGCGGCACAGCACCTGTTGGACGATGGCTTGTCGCGTGTCGCCGTGCTGGATCTCGACTACCACCATGGCAATGGCACGCAAGCCATCTTCTATGACCGTGCCGATGTGCTCTGCATTTCGCTTCACGCCGATCCGCGCCACGCCTACCCCTGGTTTGCGGGCCATGCGGATGAAACCGGGACAGGCGCCGGGCTTGGCTATAACGTCAATCTGACGCTGGCCCCCGGCAGCACGAGCGCGGACTGGTTCGCCGCACTGGAATCGGCCTGCGTACGCTTGAGCATGTACCGTCCCGACGCACTGGTGGTCGCGCTTGGCGGCAATACCTGGGCTGGGGAGCCGCACGGCGGCTTCGGTTTGCAAGCGGCTGATTATTTACGACTGGGCGAACGGCTGGCCTGGCTGGGGCTGCCAACCGCTTTTATACTGGAAGCTGGCGGTGCGGCTCGTGAACTCGGCACGAATGTGGTGAACGTGCTGGAAGGCTTCGAAACCGCCGTCTAAAAATTTTTAGAAAAATAGCTTGCAATTAGATCGTGCGCTATGTATATTGTGCACATGGGCGCTGCACTTAAACCGAAAGCCCAGCATCGGATAGCACGCTACTTAATCGCAAATTATTTATCGAAAGGAAGAATCATGTCCCTCCAACAAGTTCTGTACCGTACCAGCGCAACTTCCACCGGCGGCCGCGAAGGCACCACCAAAGCCGACGACGGCACCTTCGAGCACAAGCTGACCACCCCGAAAGAACTGGGCGGTAATGGTGCCCCTGGCGCGAATCCCGAGCAGCTGTTTGCTGCTGGCTACTCCGCCTGCTTCATCGGCGCCCTGAAATTTGTTGGCGGCCGCGACAAGATCGCCGTGCCTGCAAACACCTCGATCAACGCCACCGTTGGCATCGGCCTGATCCCGCAAGGCTTCGGCATCGAAGTGAAAATGGACATCTCGCTGCCAGGTGTTGAGCGCTCCGTCGCCGAAAAACTGGTGGAAGAAGCGCACAAAGTGTGCCCTTACTCCAACGCCACCCGCGGCAACATCGATGTGACCCTGAACATCGTATAAGCAGTATCGTAGGCGCGGCTTCGGCCGCGCCGATTTCGCAGCAGGAGTTTGGATCATGAAAGCCCGTCTTATCG
>NZ_JBFRDW010000478.1:0-4787 GCF_052113985.1 Pseudoduganella sp. RAF53_2
CCGTTGTAGCGCGCCACGATGTTGTAGTTCTCGCTGCCCAGTTCCATCTTGGCCACGTCGCGCAGGTGCACGGTGGCGCCGCTGGTCGTCGTCTTCAGAAGGATGGCGCCAAATTGTTCCGGCGTTTGCAGACGGCTCTGCGCCGTCACGGTGGCATTCAGCTGCTGGCCAGGAATGGCAGGCGCGCCGCCCAGTTCACCGGCCGACACTTCCGTGTTCTGCGCCGTGATGGCATTGGCCACGTCGGCAGGCGTCAGCTGGTAGCTTTGCAGCTTCACCGGATCGAGCCAGATGCGCATGGCGTACTGCGAACCGAACTGCGTCACATCGCCCACGCCTTCCACGCGGCTCAGGGGATCGACCACATTCGCTGCCACATAGTCGTTGATATCGTCCTGCTTCATGCTGCCGTTTTCGGACACGAAGCCCAGCACCATCATGAAGTTCTTGGTCGCTTTGGATACCACCAGGCCCTGCTGGGTCACAGCGGCAGGCAGCAGCGGCGTCGCCAGCTGCAGCTTGTTCTGCACCTGCACCTGGGCGATGTCCGGATTGGTACCGTTAGTGAAGGTCAGCGTGATGCTGATACCACCGGCCGAATCGCTGGACGAGCTCATATAGCGCAGGCCATCGATACCCTTCATCTTTTGTTCGATGACCTGGGTTACGGCGTCTTCCACCGTCTTGGCGGAGGCGCCCGGATAGGAGCCGCTAATCGAGATCGATGGCGGCGCAATGCTTGGATACTGCGCAATCGGCAGCGTGCTGATGGCCAGCATACCGCCCAGCATGATCACGATCGCGATCACCCAGGCAAAGATAGGCCGTTCAATGAAAAATCGGGACATGGTTCAACTCCCGCTTATTTCGCCGCAGCGGCGTCGTTGGCAGCACCGCCGGCCGGCGCGGCTTTCGCAGTCGCGCCCACTTTGGATGCCACGGCCGGTGCGCCCGGCTTCACTTTCTGCACACCTTCAACGATCACCAGGTCGCCCGCGGCCAGGCCGGACTTGACCAGCCACTTGTCGCCCTGCGTACCGGCGGTAACCACCGTACGCTGTTCGACCATGCCCTGCTTGTTCAGCACCAGCGCAGTCGCCTCGCCTTTCGGATTGCGGGTTACGCCCTGCTGCGGCACGGCGATCGCATTCTGGTCCACGCCGTTTTCCACCACGGCGCGCACGAACATGCCCGGCAGCAGATCATGCTTAGGATTCGGGAACAGTGCACGCAACGTGACGTTGCCGGTGCTTGGGTCCACGCTCGCATCGGCGAACTGCAGACGGCCTTCCTGTGCGTAGGTGCTGCCATCCGCCAGCTTCAGCGTCACACGCGGCTGGGCGCCGGACTTTTTCAGGCCGCCGTTATCCATTTCGCGCTTCAGGCGCAGCATCTCTTCGCTGGACTGGGTCACGTCAACATAGATCGGGTCCAGCTGCTGCACGGTGGTCAGGGCATTGGCCTGGCCTGCCGTCACCAGCGCGCCTGGCGTCACGGTGGAACGGCTGATGCGGCCGGAGATCGGCGCTTCGACTTTGGTGTATTCGAGGTTGATGCGGGCCGAGTCCAGCGCAGCCTGCGCCGACTCCACATCGGCCCTGGCCTGCTCGTTGGCGGCGACGGCATCGTCGTAATCCTGTTTGCTCACGCCTTCAATGGCGACGAGGTCTTTGTAGCGCGCCACTTTCGGTGCGCTCGCGGCGAGGTTCGCCCTGGCTTTCGCCAGCGCCGCCTTGGCCGAATTGTAGGTCGCCTGGTAGGTGGCCGGATCGATCTGGTACAGCGGCGAACCCGACTTCACATCGGCGCCTTCGGTAAACAGGCGCTTCTGAATCAGACCGCCCACTTGCGGACGCACTTCGGCTACCTGGTAAGCGGAGGTACGGCCCGGCAGTTCGGTGGTCATTGCCAGCGCTTCCGTCTTCACGGCAAACACGCCCACTTCCGGCGGCGGCATCTTGCCGCCATGGCCAGCCATCGCCTCGCCGGATTGAGAATGGCAGYCCGCAACCAGCGCTGCAGCGCCCAGCAAAATCATGCTTTTTTGGAAATTTTTCATCGATTCTAGTTCCTTTCTGGATATAGAATGAACGATCATTCTAACAAAGTCAAGAAAATTACTAACCGACGGGTCATAAAAAACCCGCCACGAGGGCGGGTTGCAAGGGTACTTCTCGGGATCAGGGGGTGACCGGCTCGGCGTCGACGGTCAGGGTCTGCAGGGTCAGTTCGGAGCTGGCCTCGAAGCCTGAGTCGATACCGACCAGCAGCCAGAGGTCGCCGTTGGTGTCGGTCTTGACGGTCATCGGCGCTGCGCTTTTCAGCGTCTTCGACGTTGGCGTGCTGGTGCCGCAAGCCAGGCCGTTGCCGATGGTGCCCAGGATCTGGGCCTCTTTGCCCGCGGTGCCCTGGTTACCTTTATCGAAGTTCATCGTAACGTGGTTGTTGGCCGTGGTGGTCTTCGGCTCGTTGGCCAGCGCCGCCGCGTACACGTACACGGATTCGCCCGGCGAACCGCCCACGCCAAAGCAGCCGGAAGGTACGCTGGACGCAAACTTCAGTGTGAAGGTAACCTTATAGCTGGAGGATTTCACCRGGCCGTGGAATTGCTTCTTCACGTACAGGAACATGTCGTCGCTGCGGTTATGGCCAGTGATGTAATAGCCCTTGCCGGTCAGCGGCGCACCCAGTGCACGCTGTTCGAACACCACGCCGCTTGGCTCGGTGCCGACGGTGTAGTCGCTGCTGCCGCCTACCCAGCCGTCGATGCCTTTGTCGAAATCGACGATCGCGGACACGGTCTGCGGCGTATCGTCAGGATTGTTGCTGCCGCACGCTGCCAACAGGGACAGCAGTGCGACAGCGCTTGCGCTTTTCGCGATGGACATTGTTATAGCTCTCTCTATTGTGGTTTAACTGCGAGCCATTCTAGGGAAAGCAATACGGTCTGGCCGTCGGGACTTTGTATGGACTGTGTCTTAGTTTGTAATCGTCATTTCCACTCGCCGCGCAGGGCTTTCACGCGCTGGTGCAGCAGCTCCGGGGTGACGTCCACCGGCGCCACCGGCACGCCAACCGCCAGCGACAGACGCGAACGCAGGCCCTTGCGGAAGGCGCGCTCCAATACGCTGTCCTTGCTGCGGCTGAGCAGGTGACCCCACAGGCCGCGCAGGGCCATCGGAATCACCGGCACTTTGGAGCGCTCGATGATCTTGGAAATGCCGCCTTTGAATTCGCTCATTTCACCGGTCGTGGTCAAACGGCCCTCAGGGAAGATGCAGACCAGTTCACCGTCGTGCAGGGCATGCGCGATATCGACAAACGCCTTCTCCATCAGCCACGGATCTTCGCTGGAAGGTGCAATAGGAATCGCTTTCGCCGTGCGGAAGATCCAGCCCAGGAAAGGCGTGTTGARGATTTTATGGTCCATCACGAAGCGGATCGGACGCGGGCTGGCGGCGCCGATCACGATGGCGTCAACATAGCYCACATGGTTGCACACCAGGACCGCCGGGCCTTCGTCCGGAATACGCTCGCCGTCGACGGTTTTCACCTTGTGCACGGTGTGGATCAGCATCCAGGCCAGGAAGCGCATCAGGAATTCCGGCACCAGCGAGAAGATGTAGACCGCCACCACGGCGTTCAGGATGGCCGTGGCGAGGAAGAGTTCAGGAATCGTGAGGCCCTGCCCCAGCAGCACCATCGCCACGCCGGCAGCAGCCACCATGAACAGAGCGTTCAGGATATTCATGCCGGCGATGGTGCGCGACAGGTGCTTGGGATCGCTGCGCAGCTGGATCAGCGCGAACAGCGGCACGATGAAGAAGCCGCCGAAGATACCGAGCAGGATCACGTCCAGCACGATGCGCCAGGCGCCATGCTGCGCCAGCAGGCCCAAGGCATCGACGGCGCTCGTGCCGCCATAGCCTTTGCTGGCGAAATATAGATCGATGCCGAAGACCGTCAAACCGATGGAGCCGAACGGCACCAGGCCGATTTCCACTTTGCGGCCGGACAGCTTCTCGCACAGCAGCGAGCCCGCGCCAATCCCCAGCGAGAACACGGTCAGCAGCATGACGAACACGCTGTGATCGCCCTTCAGATACGTCATCGCATACACCGGGAACTGGGCCAGCACCATGGCGCCGTAGAACCAGAACCAGGAGTTGCCCAGCATGGACAGGAACACGGTGCGGTTCTGCGAAGAGAACTTCAGATTGCGGATCGATTCGGTGACCGGATTCCAGTTCACTTTCAGGTCGGGCTCGGGCGCCGGCGTGACGGGAATACGCGAGGCGGTCATCAGGCCCAGCACCGCAAAGGCCAGCGTGGCTGCCACGATGTACTGGATGCCGTGCGGTTTCTGCATCACGATCACGTCGCCGAACACCTGCCCCAGCAAAATGCCGACGAAGGTGYCCATTTCGACCATACCGTTGCCGCCGGTGAGTTCTTCAGGCTTGAGCTGCTGCGGCATGTAGGCATATTTCACAGGGCCGAACAGCGTGGAGTGGGTGCCCATGCCGACCACCGCCAGGATCAGCAGCGGCAGGGTGTGCGTCAGCCAGCCAATGCCGGCTACGGCCATGATGCCGATCTCCAGCCACTTGATCAGGCGTGCCAGCCTGGCCTTTTCCATCTTTTCGGCGATCTGGCCGGAAGTGGCAGAGAACAGCACATAAGGCAGGATGAACAGGCCGGGGATCAGGTTGGTGATCATGGACGGCGACAGGTCAGTCCAGCTGGCGGCGTCAAAGGTCAGGATGACGATCAGGGCGGTCTTGAAC
>NZ_JBFRDW010000479.1:0-4766 GCF_052113985.1 Pseudoduganella sp. RAF53_2
GGCGTGGACCCTGCAGGGACAGCACGCGCATCAGAATTTGTGCGGGAATTGAACACTTGCGTAAATAATGGCAAACCGCGCAAAGGGGCGTGTGCCGGCTTGCCATTATTTACGCAAGTGTTCAATTCCCGCACAAATTCTGATGCGCGTGCTGTCCCTGCAGGGTCCACGCCAAAGTAGTGATGCCCGCTCTATTCACGACGCCCCTGCCGTGCCAGGCGCCAACGCAGTAGGAGCCGAACAGTGCGGCGCGCAGGCAGGTGGACGTGAATGCGGCCACCTTGCCGCCACGCGTCGCGTTAATGTGATACCGGGCCTGATTTGTGAACGTGCCGTGTACGCACTCCAAATGGAAAGCCGCGAATACACCGTGAGCTTAGTAGGGATGTATAGCCTGAAGAAGGTGGCCACGGTCACGCGCGTGACCGTTCAACCAAAGTAAGGGCAAGAAAAGGTCAGCGCCCACATCGACAATTTCTCATTCAGCCCACACCACATGCGGTGCGAACAATGTTTTTCGCATGATATTGCAAGCGGCAACGGTCTGGACCTTTGCTGCACGACACTCTGAAGCAGATGTTCTTCCCTTGAATATGGGGTTTATATGGAAAATATGTTGCAGTGGAAAGCCTCCTATTTTCGCTCTGATGGCAGCCCCGGGCTGGTCTACATGGCCTTCCCTCAGGAACCAATGATGGCCGATCTCATGGATTCAATTCTTGGGTGGGACCTGGACAGCCAGTACCAGATCGTGAACGCCGAACCCGGCGCAGATCGTACGGCGCAAGCGATAGCGTTCTTTGAGTTAAATCACATTACGAGGGTTTACGTGCGATCGTTGGACGACCTCCTCGATTCGTCATCGGACGCATAGCATTCTACCGGCTCGCGCTGCGCGCGACATTTTGGAATACGTCGACAGCGCTGCAGACCCTGATGGACAGTCGCGGTGCATGGAGGGGGAGGCGCCGTAAATGACCGCGCATGGAACGAGGTTCAATGCATACGCAGATACAAGAATGCATCATCATCAGTGGAGGTTGTATGGAACTGATAGAAGCGGAAGAGCTCGCCGAACTCGAGCATATCCTGCGCAGAAATCGATTGCCGCCAAATGAATTTTCGTTAAAGGCCACCGACACAACGGATCCCAAAACCGACGAGGTTCAGGCTTTGCAGGGTGAATTGACCATCTGCCGCGAATCGACCGGCCAAACAAGGCAATACGTCATCGGCGACGGCAGCCCCTGGCTGAAATTGTTTCGCGATGACGTCAGGGGTGGCGCCTTTCTCGACAAGAACTCACGGAAGGCACGTCCCTTTTCCAGACGGCCAAGCACGGCACAACCTCCAGCATAGTCATGCTGAGGCCGCGACTAACTTGAGGCACCTGGCAAATGAGCAACCTGACTAAAGTAGTTCGGCGCGAAGATGTTTGGACCGCTGAGCTTGTGCAATACGGCGTCGCCCTGCGCAGCATCATTGGGCTTGCTGAGGCGCGGCGATATTTGCTTTCCCGATGCGTTCCGTTAAAGGTCGTTGAACGAGTGCTGTCGATCCGAGGATTTCCTCGTCGCCTGAAATCGCGGAAAGAGTAGATGCCAGCACATGCAAACAAGCAGGCGTCCCGCCTGCCTGCAGACCTGTTGCTTTTACATTCCAGCATTGCTCAAGATATTTTCTATGACATAGGGCTGAAGCATTCACTCAACTGATGCTCATCGTCATGTTGCCCACCCGGCATTGAGGCCAGTAAACGCAACGCCAGGTCCTTAGTGCCTCGGCACCGACACTCCGGTCCACAAGGGCTAGTCATGAAGGCTTCCCGCGCCAAGTGATGTCAGGCGCAGACCACAATGAACGAATGGCGTGCTGTGCTCGCACGGACTGCACGCGCGCAAACGATCGGGGCCGGCCTGCAGAGCAACTTACGCTTCGACTCGGCAGGCATCGGCGCAAATACCCAGTTATTGTTGGGTGCGCACGGCCCCACCGGTCCAATGACCGCTCCAGCGCTGGGTGTCCTGATCACAGACCAGGTGCTGGGCGTCCAGCTGATGAACACCATTGCCAAGCCAGTGTGCGATGGCAATGCGCGCAGCGTCATCGCATTTGGCAGACTCGCTCATTTCCTTGTGCCAAAGGCTTCCCGGAAATTCCAACGAATACTTGAACTCACCGAACAGGGAGTGGTCGGCCCAAATCGATATCTGCGCCATCGTCTTCAATACAGAAACGTGGAGGTGTGCCTCGACACCAGGCCGGACCACAAAATTCAACTTCATGAGAGCTCCCTATGTGAGCACGGAATGGATTGCGACTTCCGGGCAGACTACAAGTTCGGATGACCTGCGGCGAAGGCGATGGCATCGCACAATTGGTCGTATCGATAACCACCATACAGGTAGTGCCCCTCGACATACACGATGCCATGCCGTTTCATGATGGTTTCATCATCGTCAGTCGGATGAAATGCCACCTGCCAACTTGGCCGAAACGACACGTCGCGCACGAAGCCTTCCTTACCATGTTCCACAACCGCATAGCGCAACGCGTCCCGGAACAATTCGTATTGGTACTGACGGAACAGGTACCGCTTCCCATCGAAAGAAATCTCAAAGCGCGCAGCCAGGTTTTCATCCGTGTCCTTGCGTGCCGACGTATCACGCGTAATGCCCATGCCTTTGCTCTCGCAGCAGTCTGGGGACTCATTCAGCGCTAAAACTTGGCGCTGACCTTTTGCGGCCGCATCATTGTTGGCTTCCTCTCGCGTGTCAAAGGCATTCTCTGGAAAAATGATGGTGCGCCTGATCTTGTCAGGCCGGTACTCACCGCTCCTGTCGGACGGTGGTGACAGGTGTTTAAGCAAGACGGTGGACGCAAACCTGATCCTTCCATCGTGACAATTGAACTGGGCACATCTTAGGGTAATTTTCCATCCTTGAAACCACGATGTCGTCTGGCGGCGCATAGCGCTCTCCATCACTCGATTTCGGGCTCATCCTAGGAAGGAGGTGGCGACGAGCAAGCGCCCCTTCCCGGCGCAGTACCGGAGGCGCGTACGGTGCGCATGTATGGTACCCACGGCGCCCTCGGGCCCTGAGGCGATTGCATACTCGCATCCGCGCCAAGGAAGACCGGTACAAAATAGCGATGGCGGCGGGGTGCCAACTACCGACTATACGCTCACAAGCTGCAATGACCTAACGAATTCAGCATCCCGGGCACCTTGCGATTAGCCGCAACTGCTGCTCATCGGGACGCTCGAGATGCCATTACTTGTCGAGGGTCCACACTCTTCTCCAGTCGTGGCTTGCGGTAGACTGACACTCGCCTCGTTCTCCGGGCCAGTCAACGACGCCATCCGCACCGCAAGGCACGCCCTGCACGCGGAAGCGCCGAAGCGCACCAGCGCTGAATGGTCTCCCCCGCCAAAGCCGGATTACATACATAACAAGCCTGCGTCCTTCACGTCCGGCATTCGGTTCCCTGACTTCCTAACCAGGAATCTTGCTCGCCCGCCCGTCGATACGTCATCGTAGACCGGCGCATCAAGCCGATATCAATTCCCAATGGCTGCGCCATTGAAGGCGTGCTAGCATCATTGATTCGCAGTGCGGATTTGGCCCCTCCCTGGCCAGTGAAACTGCATCGCACGCCTTACGTTCTGATGGCTGCGTCGCCCGTCCCACGTGCCCGGCACTGCGCCGATATACCAATCCATTGCGAGGACATGATGAAAACTATACTTTCGAACCGAAGGCTCAACGTCGACCAGTTTCGCGATCTGGACCACGCGATTGACCTGGTTCATACCCATGGCTGGCGGTATGCAGTCGTGTATTTACGCAACCACCGCATTGCGGAGTCGACGCTGCAACGCGTACTGTTTGGTGATTGGGAGCGCCGTCGCGCGTCTGCCAACGAATTGGCCGTGCTTCAATGCAAGCTCGCCGGCTCATGCTAATGCGCGGCGCATCGCCTGCCACGCAGTCCGGGACGGTGCGTGCGAACCCAACGGCCCTCATTGCTGATGGCGCCGGCTTTCAAACCACTTCATCAGCGGTTGCACGGTAATGCCGTGAACCAGAATCGACGCAGTGACGACCCCTAAAGTCAATGTGACGAACTGTTGCGCAATCCCACCCGACACTCCGTGATTGAGCGCGAACATGAGGTAGTAAACCGAACCTATCCCACGGATTCCGAGCCATCCAACAAGCGCCTGTTTGTGCAAAGGAACACTGGAGCCAGCCATACCTAGCAAGATCGATGCAGGGCGCACAATCAAAAACAGCAGCGGGATAAACCACCACAGACTGCTGGCACTGGCAATATAAGGCAACATGGTGCCGATCATCAGGACAATCCCAAGTTCAGCGATCCTTTCAAGCTGCTCATTGAACCCAAGCACAGCGCGCGTCATGGCGCCGCTGGCATGATGGGAATGGGTAGCAGCGTCCTCAACGTCGGGTTGGTGCTCGCCAGGAATCCGCCCCAAGGGTGCTGTCCCAGCTAGCGGAAAATCCCGCGCCCGTCGTAGCGAGAGGCCGGCAAAGAAGACTGACAAAAATCCTGACGCCAGACAAAGTTGTGCGGCACCGAAGGAGACAGCTATGACACCTAGCGAAAGAAACTCATCCATGCCAACCGCACTATGATGCCTCGTTCGCAAATGGATAACCAGCTTGCCAAGCGCCGCACCGAGAAGTGTGCCGATCAATCCACCGCCGATGGTCGACCATATCAGGTCCACCGTCCACCAG
>NZ_JBFRDW010000480.1:0-4740 GCF_052113985.1 Pseudoduganella sp. RAF53_2
GCCAGGCTCTTATCAACGCGATTGTTCACGCCGCGCAGGCAGGTCACGATCTTGCCCGTTACCTTGGCCGTGTCCAGCACCGGCGCACCGGCCACGATCGCTTGCACGCTGGCTTGGCGCTGCTGCAGATAATTGGTGTACAGCTGCACCGGCTGCGATTGCAGATTGAGGCGCTGGCCCGGCGCAGGCTGGGTCGCCTGCAGGCCGGCGATGCCACCGCTGTAGGACGCTACCGGCGCGTCGGCCAGCTGCACAATGTAAGGACGGCGCACAGCTTCGGCCCAGGCGCCGTGCGCAGCAAAACTCAGGGCGACCAGCACCGCCCACGTTACAGGACGTAGTTTCATGAAGTCTCCTAGATCTGGGTTTAAGCGGACAATTCTTCTTTGCTCGCAAAGCGCTGGTTCTTGCGGCGGCGTGTCATCGCGCCCATGACCAGGAGGCCGCCGCCAAGCATTGCGATATTGGATGGCTCAGGTACAGCCGATACGCTCACATTCAGGTTATCGATGGCGAACTGGCCCTGGTTGGTTTCGAAGGCGTGGCAATCGCCGCCGTCGCCGCAGGCCAGGCCGAAGAAAGCCATGGCGATAAACTGGTCCTTGCCGAAATCGCCGGTGCTGGTGTTCTCAAAGAAGAACTGGCGATTCGACTGATGCAGCTCGACGTCAAAGATGTCGTAGGTGTGATCGGCGCGGAAGCCCTGAATCCGCAGGATGCCCGGAATATCGGGCGTCGCTGCGCCTTGCATGGCGCCGACGAAAGATGCGTCCAGCGACAGCAGGGAGAAGGCTTTGTGATCATCGCGCTCCAGCAGCATCACACCATCGTTCAAGCCCGTGTAATAGGTGGTGCTGTTGTTGACCGGGCAGGATAGCCACAGGCAGTCCGTGGGCTTACTGCCATTCATGATGCCGCCGACCAGATCGCCGGGCAGCGCATCGTCCAGCGCGGACTCGCCCGTCATCGAGTAACCCTTATGTTCCACCACATCCTTGTAGCCCACCGCCTGCGCGGCGATGCCTTCGAAGTCCAGCGTGTCTGCCTGCGCCGGCGCCGCCACCACAGCGGCCGCCAGCAACGTTGCCCCGATTTGTTTTCTCAGATTCATGGATCATCCTCAAAGAAGTTTCGAATGATGGCTTTCGACAGCGCGCACGAATCCCGCGCGGCGCGCTGCGGCGGCCACGAATGCAAACTGCGCTTTACAGGAACAGGAAGATCAGGCGGGTCGCGAGCGGCGCCGGCGTGCGACGCAGCCGATCAGGCCAAGTCCGCCGGAGAGCATCGTCCAGCTGCCCGGTTCAGGAACGGGCGCTGTGACCAGGTTCAGTTCGAGCGGCGATTGCCCTCGGCCGAAACCGGTGAGATAAATGCCGCCCGGTGTGCTGTCGATGGGCAGCTGATTCAAGGTGAGATTGCTGAAGCCGAAAACGATGTAGCTGCCTGCGGCGGCGTTGATGTCGAATACCGCGTTGCCGGACAGGTTGACCGTCTTCGCCGTATCGAGCAGCGAAGCCGTGCCATACAGCGCACCGCTGCCCAGGTCCGCGTAGACATCCTTACCGGGCTGCATGCTGTTCAAAAAAGTGGTGTAGCGGTGCGATACATCGAAGATGCCGATCGTGCTGGCGCCGTAGTCGCCGTAGAACTTGGGATCGAAGGTCATGCTGGCGGAGCTGTAACTGCCGGGCGGAATGTAGAACAGCGCCCAGCTGTTGATATAGCTCTCATGGTCGATCCCTGTGTACATATTGCTGAACGACTCGGAGCCGTTGCCGCCGCCTTTGCTGTCCACCCAGCCTTGCGTATGGGTGTCCAGCGTGACGGTATCGGCATGCGCTGCGGGGATGGCCGCACCGGCTAGCAGTGCGGCCGCGGCGACAATGCCGCGTGGGCGATGCAGGAACATATGTACCCTCCTCTTAACAAGTTAGTAAGAGTGACTAATGGTACATAGCTAAAATGTGCGCACGATTGAGATTACAATTTTCCGACAAACCATCATTTAACGCACAACACTGCTTGGCAGCTCGGTGAAATCGTCCGTCTGGTACAAGGCCTGCCAGGCTGCCAGCAATGCCGGTGGTGGCGTGACCAGTTTGCGCGCTGTGAGGTCCAGCCAGCCGCCGGAGCTGTTGATGCGGGCCGCCAGCTTGCCATCGCTGCGGTAGATATCGGAACGCAGCATCCAGCGCGAGCCATCCTGCGACAGGCCCGCGCACGCGAGAGTGACAGTGATCTGGTCGAGCAGCAGCACTTCCTTAAAGTAGTTCAATTCGTCCTTCATCACCACCGGGCCGATGTTCAGGCGCTTGAACTCCCCCATCGGAAAACCGTGCTCGGACAAATAAATCATCCGCAGGTCGGCGGCCTTGTTCAGATAGGCCGTGTTGGCCATATGGCTGTTGAAATCCATATCGCCCCAGCCGGCGGTCATCCTGCGTTCAAACATCACATCTCCTCGGCGTTATGCCGCTGCGAGGAAGTCCGCCAGTGTAAGCGCAACGACTTTCGTGGCTTTGCGCAGATCTTCCAGCAGCAGCTTTTCATCTGCTTTCTTGGCATTCGATTCGGGCACGGTACGCGGCCCAGCCCCATATAGTACCGCTGGAATCCCATGCTCGCCATATAGCCGTGCATCAGCGTACAAGGGCGTTCCGCCCGCGCTGATCTCTTCGCCAATGACGTCCTTCGCGTTGTTGCGGATGCTGGCGACCAGCGTGTCCGTGCCGGGCAGCGGACGCAGGGCGTGCGACAGCAGCAGGCGGCGGATCTCCAGTCGGATGCCAGGCTCGCCGCGCACCGCTTCTTCGATCAGCGCGCGCACCTGGGCTTCCACCTGCGCCGGATCTTCTTCCGGAATCATACGGCGGTCCATTTTCATCACGACTTTGCCCGGCACCACATTGGTGTTGGTGCCGCCGTCGATGCGGCCTACCAGCATCGTTGGCGAATCGATGCCCGGCACTTTGGATTTGATTCTCTTCAGTTCCGGCAGCTGCCCGTAGATCGCGTTCAGGATCCTGGTGGCAGCTTGCAGAGCATCGTGGCCCGTTTCAGGCATGGCGCCGTGGCCGGACTTGCCGTGCACCGTGATCTCCAGTTGCAGACAGGCGTTGTGCGCCGTGACGATGTTGTAGCTGAAGCCTGCCGCGATCACGTAATCCGGCTTGGTCAGTTTCTTTTCCAGCAGCCAGCCGGGACCCAGCAGGCCGCCGAATTCTTCGTCGTAGGTGAAGTGCAGTTCCAGCGCGCCTTTCAGCGGCACGCCCAGCGCTTCCAGTGCGCGCGTGGCAAACACGAACGTCGCGAAGTCGGATTTCGAGACCGCAGCAGCGCGGCCATAGATATACCCGTCTTCCACCACGCCACCGTATGGCGGCTTGGTCCAGCCATCGCCCGGCGGCACCACATCGCCATGCGCATTCAGCGCCACGGTCGGACCGCCCGCCGCATAGGGACGGCGCACGATCAGGTTGGTGATCGTCTCCATGCCGTAATCACGCACCACCTGTTCCGGCACCGCGTGCTTCTCAGCCTTCCAGCCATAGGCTTCCAGCAGCCGCGCAACCAGCTCGGCGTGCGGCGTGTTATTGCCGGGCGGCGTATCGGTTGGCGTTTGCAGGACCTTCTGCAGGAAAGCCACTTCTTCATCGAAGTGCTGGTCGATCCATTGGATGATTTGTTCTTTCATTTACTTTGCTCCTGCCGCCAGCCAGGCGGCGACTTGCGCGCGTTCGGCGTCGGTCATACTGGTCAGATTGGCGAGTGGCATGGCCTTCAGCTCAACCACCTGTTTCTGGATTTGCGCGGCGCGCTGATGGATCTGGTCCGGCGTATCGAGCACCACGCCGGCCGGAGCGCTGGTGAAGCCAGGCTGGGTTGGATGCGCCGAATGGCAGGCGACGCAGCGCTGGTCGATGATGCTCTTCACTTTCGCAAATTCAGCGGCCGGATCGGCGCTCGCCGCAACTTGCGCTGGCCGTGACGGCGCAATCACCACGGCAATCGCCAGCAGCAGCGCGACGCCAATCGCCGGATAGCGCCATTCGACGCGGCCCTTGTGGCGCAGGTTGAAGAAATGGCGAATGAACACGCCGGCTGCCATGATGAAGGCCAGCACCAGCCAGGCGTTCCTGTTCTGGTAAGTCATCGCATAGTGGTTGCTGATCATGATGAACAGCACTGGCAGCGTGAAGTAATTGTTATGCACGCTGCGCTGCTTGGCCTTGATGCCGTATTGCGGGTCCGGCAGGCCGCCCGCCTGCATCGCCTGCACCATCTTGCGCTGGCCGGGGATGATCACCATCGCCACATTGGCCACCATGATGGTGCCGATCATCGCGCCAATGTGGATATAGGCCGCGCGGCCGCTCAGCAAATGCGTCAGCACATAGGCCGCGCCGACCAGCAGCGCGAAAATCACCAGGCCGAACCACTTGTCGCTTTTGCCCAGTGGAGATTTGCACAGCAGGTCGTACACCACCCAGCCGATCACCAATGCGGCGATACCTACGCCGACTGCTTGCAGGCTGCTCAGGTCCGACACCGACCTATCGACCATCATGGCTTGCGCATTGAAGTAGTAGGCAATCGTCAGCAGCGCAAAGCCGGAAAGCCAGGTGGTATAAGCCTCCCATTTGAACCAGTGCAGTTCCTTCGGCAGTTCAGCCGGAGCCACCAGATATTTTTGCGGGTTATAGAAACCACCGCCGTGCACTGCCCACAGCTCGCCGG
>NZ_JBFRDW010000481.1:0-4730 GCF_052113985.1 Pseudoduganella sp. RAF53_2
AAGCCCGCGTTGGAACGCAGGCTTAAGGGATTCAAATCGGGAGAGATTTGAAAGTGCAAAGAGATCATGACTCATCAATGTGACGGGCCGATGACCGGGGAAAAACCATATCCTGACTTCAAGATAGTACAAGTCTGTTAACAAAAACTCACCAATAATCACAAATGACAAAAATAATTTACGGCGCAACACTTGCCCTGGCCGCCCTGCTGGCGGGCTGCAGTGCGCCCGTGGTGGTGCCGACGCCAGTCGTGGCCGCCGCGCCCGACGCGGCCTTCGCCGAATTCGAGCACGCCCGCGCGGCAGGCCAGGAGGTGCTGGCGATCCAGCCCGCGCAGTCGCTGGTCGCCGTCACCGTGCGGCGCGGCGGCTCGCTGGCGCGGCTGGGCCACGACCATGTGATTGCCTCACATACGCTGGAGGGCTACGCCGCACCGGGTCTGCACAAGACCGCGCTGCGCTTCAAGCTGGAGGATATGACCGTCGATGAGGCAGGACTGCGTACCGCGGCCGGCCTGCCGCCGCCACCGTCCGCCGACGCGATCGCGGGCACGCGCCGCAATATGCTGGAGAAGGTGCTGGATGCGGAACACTATCCCTGGCTGGTGCTGAAGGCCGAGCAGGCCGCAAACAACACCTTCAACGCCGATATCACGCTGCACGGCGCCACGCGCCGCTACAGCGTGCCGGTCACGATCGAGCGTAAGGATGGGATGCTGCACGCCACGGGCAGCTTTACTGTGAAGCAGAGCGATTTCGGCATCACTCCCTTCTCGGTGCTGGGTGGCGCGATGGTGGTGCAGGACCAGATGGAACTGCGTTTCGATATCAGCGCGCGATAATCAGCCGCAGGCCCAGGCCGACGAAAATCGCGCCGGCCACGCGGTCCAGCCACATGCCCGCACGCGGATTGCGGTTGATCCATTTGCCGACCGCGCCGGAGAAGTAACCCAGCAGGCCAAACAGAATGCAGGCCTGCAGCGTGAAGAGCAGGCCCAGTTGCGCGGTCTGCGCGCTCACGTCGCCGCGCGCGGCAACCACGAACTGCGGCAGGAAGGACAGGAAGAACAGCACCACCTTCGGATTGATGGCGTTGGCGAACATGCCCTTGCCGAACAGGCGCAGCAGCGATTCGTCCGGCAGCGCCGCGCCATCCACGCGCGCGCCGCCGCGGCTGCGCAAGGCGCCGATGCCGAGCCAGATCAGGTACAGGCCACCGCACATCTTCAGCGCCGTGAAGGCGGTCGGCGAGGCCGCGATCAGCGCGGACACGCCCAGCGTCGCGAGAATCGTGTGGCTCAGGCAGCCCAGCGCGCAGCCCAGGCCGAAAGCCATGCCCTGCTTGCGTCCGCGCGACATGCCCATGCCCAGCACCATCAGGTTGTCCGGACCGGGGGACACGGTAATCAGAACGGCAGCGGCGAGAAAGCCTGCAAATTGTTCGGGAGAGATCAGCACTGGAAATACCTTTCTATTGAAGAAAACGCATCATACCAAAGCACAATGCCGTGCGGGCTTGCGCCCGGCGCGGCCGGGAAGCTACGATAACCATATGACGACACAACGCGCCTGGGTGCGCATGCCATCCGGCCGGCGCCTCGACCTTCTTGACCCGACCCCTTTCGACTGGGACGATAGCGACCTGGCCCTCGGCCTGGCCCGCACTTACCGCTGGGGCGGACATTCCAACTGGCCTCTGCCCCTGTCCGTAGCCCAGCATTCGATCACCGTGATGCTGCTGCGCCGCGCCGCATCGCCCGAGCCGACATCACCGCTGCAGGATCTGCGTGAGCTGCTGCACGACGCGGAAGAAGGCCTGGTTGGCTTCGACGCCATCTCCGTGATCAAACCCTTCCTGGGCGATGGCTTCAAGGTGCTGACATCGCGCCTGGAACAGGCCGTCTTCCTGCGCTACGGCCTGCCCGCCTGGACCGCCGCCGAGCACCGCCTGCACAAACAGGCTGACCGTCTGGCCGCGGCCAGCGAAGCGGTGCACGTTGTAGGATGGACGCCGGATGAAGTCCGCAAGACGCTGAAGATCACTAGCGAACCGCTGCAGCAAGATCCGCTGCAAGCCGTGTATGGCGGCACCGCATGGGAACCGTGGCCACCAACCCTGGCCTGCGAACGCTTCCTGGCCGAACTGCATCACCTACTGAACAAGCTGTAAATGAACTCCTTTGCACGACTGCCCCCGACGCGGCAAGCCACCGACAATAAAACCACCGGCGAGGCCGGAGCCCGCCAGYAGGCACGCGAAGACCGCGACGCACTGGTGCGCGGCGTTACCTCCATCGATGCCATGCGCGAGGCGATCAGGCAGCACGCACGCGCGCTGCCCGCATTGCGCGCAGTGCCACGCCTTGGCCGGCTTGATGCCGCCGCCTTCCGCGAATTGGCGGCGAAGGGCCAGCCCTTCCTGATGACGGGCGTGGTCGGGCGCTGGCCGATTTGCACGCTGACGCGGGAGTCGCTGCGTGAACGCTTTGGCCATGTGCCGGTGCGGGCGCGCGTTGGCGACTACATCGGCACCGCGTTCGCGCCGGATCGCGCCATGCAGGATATGTCGATGGCCGAGTATTTGGAGCTGGCCGCGCAGGACCATGAACTGCCGCCCTACGTCGGCAATCTTGAGCTGCGCGAGTTGAACGGCATGTGCCACTGGCCCGCTTACTTCGACAAGATGGGGCCACCGCGTTTCTGGCTTGGCCCCGAACGCTGCGTCACGCCGCTGCACTGCGACTTCGACGACAACATCTTCGCGCAGCTGCTGGGCACCAAACGCATCTTCCTGGCGCCGCCGCATCATGACGAATTCCTGTATCCGAAGGAAGCCAACGCCATGCTGTTCGGCTCGCCTTTCGATCCGGAAGCGCCGGACTTCGACAAGTTCCCGCTGGCGCGCCAGGCCAACGTGATCGAGTTGATCGTCGAGCCAGGCGATATGCTGTATGTGCCGGCCGGCTGGTATCACCAGGTGCGCGCTTTGACTTTCTCGCTTTCCGCGAATCGCTGGGCCAGAGGCGTGCCGCTGGCGTTGCGGGACGATCCCTCATTGCGCAGGGCCGCCGCCTTGTGAGCCTTGCGGTGCATGGCGCGGCGGCCCAGCCACAGCACCAGACCCGTGACCATGAACAGCAGCGGCGTCAGGCCGGTCAGGGAAATCAGCATGCGGCCCGGCAGGCCGAAAGCTTCACCCACGTGCAGTGGATACAGCCAGTTCAGGAAATTGTCGCCGGACGGCGCAGTCAAAGGATCGCGCAGGCGCAGCACTTCGCCGCTGTAGGCGTCGATATTGATGCGCGTATTGCCGTCGCCCTTGCGCACCTCGCTCGGCTGCCGCAAACGCAGCTCATACGGCGCCTTGGCCGTCGCCAGCGTCACGCGTGAGATGCGGCCTTGCGGCACGGCCTTCTGTGCGGCGGCCATCGCGGCGGTGATGGAAACGATCTTGCGGTCGGCGGCCGGGCTGTTAGCCAGCTTGTCCTTCGGTTCCAGCCTGGCCACCGCGCCAATTGCGGGACGCACCAGATCCGGCAGGTTCATCGCCATGCCCGAGAAACCCATGAAGGCCAGTACCGGCGTGATGAAAAAGCCGGCGCTGCGGTGCAGGCTGTAATGGAAGTGGCGCGAGGTGGGATGGCCGTGCACGGTCAGCGCCTTGCGCAGCGAGGACCAGGTCATCTTCGGCCACCACAGCACAAAGCCCAGCAGAGAAGTCAGGAACAGCAGCATGCCCGCGATGCCGGTAACGGTCTTGCCGCCCTCGCCCGCCAGCAGATAGCGGTGGACATGGAACAGCGTCGACATCAGCAAAGGCCGCGACAGGCCAAACTCGCCGTAATTGCGCTCGCCCAGGATGTCCAGGGAATACTGGTCCAGCATAACCTGGCGCTGCAGATCGGTGCCGAACAATGTCTCGGTGCGCTTGGCGGGACGATACCAGGCGACGATCACGCCGTCCGCATGTTCCGGCAGCGCCAGCATGGTGGGCTTGCCGTAGCCCGGCGCCGCCTTCAGACGCGCAGCGGCGGCCTCCACTTGCTGCGGCGTGATCGTCGCCGCGCCGTCCGGCACGCGCGAGTGCAGCAGCTGAGGATTCAGCGCCGCGTCGAGCTCGTCGCTCCACGCCAGCACAGCGCCGGTCAGTCCGGCGGAAACGAACAAGACGCCAAATACCAGCGCCACGTACAAGTGAATGGTGCGCAGCCAACTGCGCGGAGTACCCTTAATCATGCCCGCTATTGTAAATGCAAATTGTTATCATTTGCACCCCTGCGAAGATGATCACGGCGTGCTAGGCTGAGGCTTCGCTTCAGGAGTCCGCGCTAAGGATACGTTTTTAAAGCCGTTTTGACAGTTATCCACTTTCCGTGTGGATAAGCATGTGGAGAACCGCCTCTTGACAGCGAACGCAGCCCGTCATGACAAGGATTGCTATAATTTGCACAATTCACAGGCAAAAATTTTCACTTGTGAAATCAATCACTTATAATGGCGGCCCGCGTGCCTGATCGCAACTTTTCAAGCTTTCAACAAATATTTTCGGCGAAGCTACAGCAAGGCCCGTTTTCTTTGACAAAAATGCTGTCGAGGAATACTGTGGGGCACTGGGAAGACGCATTAAATATTGACCTTTTCCGGGAAAATGCATGGACGTAAAAGTTCCGGTGGACGATTCCAGCGACGGCTGGATGATTGAAGACGATTCCCATCCCTCGCCCGACGAG
>NZ_JBFRDW010000482.1:0-4722 GCF_052113985.1 Pseudoduganella sp. RAF53_2
GCTTTCAGGTTGGTGGCAAAGACATTGATTGCCTCCAGCTCGGATTTTTCGCGCAGCGCGCCCATCAGTTCGGTTTCCAGGTGCATGAAGGACTTCACGCGCCAGGTCCAGCGCACGGTGTCGGCCAGCCATTTGTCGGCCGGACGGTTGGCGTGCTTGATGCCGAAGCGGGCGGCGATGCGGCTTTCGCAAGGATTATGGGGTGCGTCCCACTTTGGTTTTTCCTCTTCGGTGTCCAGGCGCAGGATCACATCCAGCATGCCTTCGCGCCGGCCGCGCATCAGCGCCAGGGCGCGGTGCGAAGGAATGGCCGACAGCGGCTCGGAATAATCGAAGTAATCGGCGAACTTTTCGCCTTCTTCTTGTTTTCCTTCAACTACTTTCGACTCCACTACGCCATGATCTTGTACATATTCGCGCAAGGATTGCAGCAGGGTGGCGTCTTCGGAGAAACGTTCCATCAGGATCTGGCGGGCGCCGTCGAGCGCGGCTTTGGCATCGGCCACGCCCGGGTTCTTGCCGTCGGCGGTTTCGAAAGCTTCGCGCAGGTATTTGGCGGCTTCCTCGTCCGGATTGGTGGACGGGTCGGCCAGCAGGGATTCGGCCAGCGGCGCCAGGCCCGCTTCGATCGCGATCTGGGCTTTGGTGCGGCGTTTGGGCTTGTACGGCAGGTACAAATCTTCCAGACGGGTCTTGTCTTCTGCGTGCATGACGGCATCTAGCAGCTCATCCGTCATCTTGCCCTGTTCGGTGATCGAAGCCACGATGGCAGTCCGGCGGTCTTCCAGTTCGCGCAGATAGCGCAGACGCTCTTCCAGCAAACGCAACTGGATGTCGTCCAGTCCGCCGGTCGCTTCCTTACGGTAACGGGCGATGAAAGGGACGGTGGCGCCTTCGTCCAGCAGGGCGATGGCAGCGGCTACCTGAATCGGCTTGGCAGCCAGTTCAAGGGCGAGTCTTTGTTCGATGGGAGGCAGCATGAGGGATTCCAAACAGTTAACCATGGAATCATACGCCATCCTTGGGGAGACTGGTCAATGCCCGCACAGCGTTAGAAGTTTCACAAACACAGGATGGTCGATGACGGATAATATTGTATGTTGCCGTTTTTGAACCGTTAAAAACATCAATGCGCCCAATGGATTTAACCCGCGACGAAGCCCGCGAAGCTCCTGCAGCTCCAACCCCTGTCCCGCCTCCTCCGCCGGGACAGCTACCCTATGCTGTTGCCACATGGCTACAGCGGGTAGATTCCGCCGCGCACCCGAAACCCAAGCTGGCGCCCATTGAGGCGGACCCGAAACAGACCAATTACCGTCTGATTTACGTGCTGGCGCCGACCAGCGGCGGCCGCCATGTAGCGCTTTGCCTGTACAAGGYGCGTCTGAAGCCGAACGGCGACGTGGCCGCGGCCAGCCCGGTGAGCGAGGTGTTTTCCCTGCTGTCCACCCCGCCCAGCTTCCTGGTGCCCGGCGATGACGACCTGATTCGCTTCTTTGTTGCTATGCGCAGCGGACCTAATTCCCAGACCGGGAGCGCTACCGAACCGCGCGGCAAAATTGGCGCCGCCCTGCTGCAAATGTTGTCTGAACAAGACAAACTGTTGTGGRCAAATTCCTGGTCGGACGTAGGAAACGGCCTGGTGTATCCGATGAAAGCCGGCGACAGCCGCGTCGCCAGCCTGGCCTGGCGCGAAGAAGGCAAGGGCCTGCGCCTGGGCTGGAAGGTGGATACCTCGCCCGAAGCGTCGCCGCATTCGGCCGACCAGATCGATTACATGCTGCCGACCGATCCGCCGTGGTATATCGACAACTTGTCCTGCGGCGTGCTGAACCTGAACCAGGGCGGCACCACGATTCCGCTGGCCGATTTGCAGGCGCTTGTTGCGCAGGCGCCACTGTTGATGCCAAACGACAAAATGCGCGTGTCGCAATTGCTGCTGGCCCACGGCTTGCAGCAGCTGATGCCGCTGCCGCAGCCGCTGCCGCAGCGCCTGCGCACCGACGTCAAGCCGCGTCCGATCCTGGCGCTGGATTCGGCCCAGCTGGCCGAAGGCAGCCTGCAGCGCTGGAACGATTACGCCGTGCTGTCCTATGACTACGATGGCGAGCGCGTGTCCTTCGACCCGTCGCAGCGCGTGGTACGCCAGCGTGGCGAAGTGACCGAAATCATCCAGCGCAATGAGGAAGCCGAAGCGGCCGCGCTGGAAACCCTGACCAATCTGGGCTTCCGCAAGCCGACCGCACTGCCCCTGTCCAGCGTGCGCGGCGGCCTGCTGCTGGCCAGCCAGGCCGACTGGATTCGCTTTGCCGAGTCCGGCATCGAAGAACTGGTCGCCGYCGGCTGGCAAATTGAGAAATCGCCCAAGTACCGCTACGACGTCACCACGGTGGACGACTGGTACGCCGAAATCGAGGAAGAGAAGGAAGGCGGCAACGCCTGGTTCGAACTGGAACTGGGCATTACCGTCAATGGYGAGCGCGTGCCGCTGCTGCCGGTGCTGGTGCAGATGATCCGCGCCTTCCCCAACGACTTCAACCAGAAGGCGCTGGCGGTGCACGGCGAGGAAGACCGTATGCTGGCTGCCCTGCCGGATGGCACCCGCGTCGCCCTGCCATGGAACCGTGTGCGTCCGATCCTGGCCACCATTGGCGAACTCTACTTCAGCGAGAAAATCCGCCACTCGGTACGCATGTCCTCGCTGGACGCGGCGCGCCTGGATGAGCTGGCGCGCAATGTCGATTTCCACTGGACCGGCGGCGAAGAGCTGCGCGAAATGGGGCGCCGGCTGAATCAGTTCTCGTCGGTGAAGCGAGTGCCCACTCCTGCTGGCTTGYAGGCCACGCTGCGCGATTACCAGACCGATGGTCTGTCCTGGATGCAGTTCCTGCGCGAATACGGCTTCGCCGGCATCCTGGCCGACGATATGGGCCTGGGCAAGACCGTGCAGACACTGGCCCACATCCTGGTCGAAAAAGAGGCAGGCCGCCTGAACCATCCCGCTCTCGTCATCGCGCCGACCAGCCTGATGAACAACTGGCAGGACGAAGCCGCCCGCTTCGCACCCGGCCTGAAGGTGCTGCTGCTGCAAGGTAAGGACCGCGCTGAGCTGTTCGATGAAATTCCGAAATCGGATCTGGTGCTGACCACCTACGCCCTGCTGCCGCGCGACGAGGAAAAACTGCGCGAGCACGACTTCCATTTGGTGATCCTGGACGAGTCGCACTACATCAAGAACACCCGCTCCAAGGCGGCCCAGAGCGCCGGCCTGCTGAAGGCCAAGCATCGCCTGTGTCTGTCCGGCACGCCGCTGGAAAACCACCTGGGCGAGCTGTGGTCGCAGTTCCACTTCCTGCTGCCCGGCCTGCTGGGCGATGAGAAGAACTTCAACAGCCAGTTCCGCCATCCGATCGAACGTCAGGACGATCCGCAGCGCCGCACGCTGCTGAATCGCCGCATCAAGCCTTTCCTGCTGCGCCGTACCAAGGACAGCGTGGCGAAAGAGCTGCCGCCGAAGACGGAAATGGTGCGCAAGGTGGAACTGTCGGGCGCCCAGCGCGATCTGTACGAAACCGTGCGCCTGGCGATGGATCAGAAGGTGCGGGAGGAGATCGACCGAAAGGGCGTGGCGCGCAGCCAGATCGTGATTCTGGAAGCGCTGCTCAAGCTGCGCCAGGTCTGCTGCGATCCGCGTCTGGTGAAATCGACCAAGAAGGCCATGTCCACCGGCTCGGCCAAGCTGATCGACCTGATGCAGATGGTGGAAGACCTGCTGGAAGAAAAACGCAAGATCCTGGTGTTCTCCCAGTTCACCTCCATGCTGGAGCTGATCGAGGAAGAGCTGGAAGCGCGCGATATCCCGTACGCCATCCTGACCGGCGAAACGCGCGACCGCGGCGCCCAGGTGGCCGCCTTCCAGCAGGGCGCCGTGCCGATCTTCCTGATCTCGCTGAAGGCGGGCGGCGTCGGCCTGAACCTGACCGCGGCCGATACCGTGATCCACTACGATCCATGGTGGAACCCGGCGGCCGAGAACCAGGCCACCGACCGCGCCTGGCGAATTGGTCAGGACAAGCCGGTGTTCGTCTACAAGCTGATTGCCAAGGGCACGCTGGAAGAGAAAATCCAGATCCTGCAACAGAAGAAGTCCGATCTGGCCCAATCCGTGCTGGCCGAAGGCGAATCGCAGAAGATGGCACTGACCCAGGAAGACTTGCAACAGATCTTTGCCCCACTGCAGGATTGATATGCTAAGCGCCGAACACTACCGCCAGATTCTCGACAATAGCAGCGATGTACACTGGATGCTGGATTGCGACAGTGGCAAGCTGATGTACGTCAGCCCTGCCGCCGAGCGTGTTTTCGGCTTCAACCCGGAGCGCGCGCAGCAAGTTGCCTCCCAGCTGCTGTCCGAGCTGCCGGCGCGGTTGGAAGCCTTCACTTCGGGCGACAGCACCCAGCGCCACCGCACGCGCGAGGCCGAGTTTGAAGGCCGCGACGGTGTCATGATTCCGGTCGAGATCGAATCGACCCTGGTGCCGGATGTGGGCAGCGGCGCGATCCGCTTGGTGGGCACGGTGCGCGATGTGCGCGAACGTGCCGAGCGCGAAAAACAACAGAAGAAGTTTGCGTCCATGGTGTCGCATGAGTTCCGCACGCCGCTGTCGACCATCGACGGGGCGATCCAGCGCCTGGAAATGACGTCGGGCAATGCGGATGAGG
>NZ_JBFRDW010000483.1:0-4720 GCF_052113985.1 Pseudoduganella sp. RAF53_2
GCCACGCTCGGCTTGTGCTTTTCGCGCGGTTGGCGCGGCGCGGCAGGTGCGCCGCCCGGCCACGCTCGGCTTGTGCTTTTCGCGCGGTTGGCGCGGCGCGGCAGGTGCGCCGCCCGTACCTTCAGCCGTTACAGGCGGGTGTTCGTCTGGCGCATGTTCGGCAGCGGACCCCGGCCCAGGCGTGGCTTCCACGCCAGCAAGCTCCGCGCCGGTGCGCGCAGCCGCCGGCTCATCCGCTACGTCTGCCGCAGCAGCCTCGCCTGGCTTGGCCGCTGCTGCCGACTCCACTGCCACGGCCGCTGCCGGTGAACGCTGCGCGCCGGAGGCGCCATGCGCCGCTTGCGCCGGCGCGGGCACAGGCTGGCGCGGCGTCAACGCCGTACGAGCTGCACCGAGCGCCTGCTCGAAATCATTCAACAGATGACGTGGCAGCGAGGAGTGCTCCGGCGCAGCCAGTTGCGCTTCGTGTTCGGTAGCCAGGCGTTCCAGCTCAGCCAGCGCAGCCTCGCGGTCAGCGGCTGACGATAACTTCTTTAGCGCAGCCAGCGCATCGATCATGCCGCGCTGCAGATTCACTTGCGCCTCCAGCCGCTGCGCCAGCGCCTGGCGCACCCCGGCGAACTGCGCTGCCGGTTCCGGCGTGGCTGCAATCACCTGCCATTGACGATCCAGATCCACTACCTGATTCGGCGCGAGCTTTTCCTCCTGCAACAAGCGCTGCGCAAGAGCAATGCACGCCTCGGCCTGCTTCTGTTCAGCCTGCTGGTGGCGCAGCGCATCGAGACGCCCCTGCGCCAGCTTGGCCACGCGGCGGTCCGTATTGCGCATGGCCTGCTGCACTTTTTCCAGTGCAATCTGCGACATCACATGCTCGGCCGCAGCCAGCCGCACATCGGCAAATTCGCTATTGAGGATCAGTTCGACGGCAGCGTCTTCATTGCCCGCCAGATTGCGCGCAAATTCCGCTTGTGCAGCGCGCCTGTCCGCTGCGCCGTTCGGGCTTGCCGCGCCATTCCCTGCAGCTTCCGGCCCCTGGGGCTGGGCATCTGCCTGCGCGTCGGCGCCCTTGTCGCCGGGCCGCTTAAAAAGGAATTCGAACATGATAGGCTATGGATGGATCAAAACCACCATCATAGCGCAGCGCCGGCTTCTTTGTCGGGCGCCGGGGCGCGGAACGGCCGATGGCCGTCCGCTTAGCGAATCAATGATCCGCTTGTGCGCGTTCAACCGGGCGCTGGTGACGGTGGTAGCGCAGCTCCGGCGCAGGTTCAAGCTCCTCCGATTCTTCACGCACGGCTGCCAGGGCGCGGCGCGCATCGGCCAGAGCTTTCCTGTTCGTCGGAGGCAATGAAGGCTGGCCGCTTTGACCGCGGCGCGCCTCAACCATCTGCGCATCATGCGCCAGGAACTGATTGGCGATGGCAAACCAGGCCTCGCCGCTGATGGCGCTGCGTGCCAGCGCAAACAGTTCCTTCTCTTCCTTCTCCAGCCGCTGCAGCATGGCAGCGCAGAAGGCTTCGATTGCCTCGCAAACTTCGGTCACCTGCTGCTCGCTGCGCATGCCGGCGCTGTCAAGCTCCCCTTGCAGCCGGCGGATCACGCTCAGCGCATTCTGGTTCAGGCGACTCAATTCGTCGAGCAATTGGTTGGCCTGCTCGGTGGCCTCGCGCAATGCGGGAATCAGGTAGAGTTCGATCTTTCGCCAGTGGCAGGCCTGGTACAGGCGCTCCAGGGTTTCGCATGCATATTCGAGCTGGGACAGCGTAAGGCTTTGCTGGCGCAGGAAAGTCGATTGCACGTATTTCTGGAACGATAGCAGGCTGAGGCGCACGTTGGCCTGTTCTACCGACAGGGCAACCAAGGTGTAAGTGGCCGTTAACATTCTTGCTCCCAAATGACGCTGTGGCGGAACGGAAGTACAAGTGTAAATAAGCCCGACAGATCCACCCTTGATCTAGCTCAAACTTCTGCGGGTGGCGTGCTAATAATTTACGGTGCTTTCGGCTGCAATTCAAGACGAAGATCTACCATACCAGCTTCTGCCGATGCCGTCACGCGCCCGCCGTATCTACGCATAAGCTGTTGCATTCCTGCATTCTCCGCCAGCGCTTCGCCATGCAATTCACGTGTGCCGCGGCTACGGAAATAATCGATCAACTTGCGGAACAGAATGTTGCCGAGGCCTAGTCCTTTCAGATCGGAACGCACAGCGATGGCGAATTCGGCGGCCTGATTGTCCGGGTCGGCGATAGCGCGCACGACACCTAAAGTCTCGGGCTCGCCATCAGCGCCCGTACGGGTGGCGATGAAGGCCATGGCGCGGTCGTAGTCGATCTGGGTCAGGCGCGCCAGTTGGGCGGGCGGCAGCTCCTTCATTGCTGAAAAGAAGCGCAGCCGCACATCATCCCGATTCATCTGGCTGAAGAAGCGCACGTGGGCCGGTGCATCTTCGGGACGAATGGGCCGCAGCAGCAACGGCGCGCCCTGCCAGCTGATCTCCTCTTCCTGCTCCTGCGGATAGGGGCGAATGGCCATTGCCGATTCCGGCCTTTTCGGCCCCAGCGCAATGCGTGCTGAGCGCGGCGACAGGCCGTTTTCCGCCGCCACCAGCGGATTGATTTCCAGGCTGGCGATTTCGCCGATGTCGGCCACCAGTTCGGCGACCTGAATCAGCATGCGGCACACGGCGTCGCTATGCGCGGCCAGCGCGCGAAACACGCGCGTGCGTTCGAGCATCTCGCGCGCCAGCACCATGTTCAGCGGCGGCAGGCCGACGGCACGATCGTCCACCACTTTCCCGGCGCTGCCACCGAGGCCGAAGCTGATGACGGGACCGAACACGGGATCGACGGCCATTGCGATCCGTAGCTGCAGATTGCCACAATCGATGCTTGCACCTTCTTCCAGCACGACGCCATAAGCCGCCAGCACGGCACGCAAATCTTCCGGCGCCAGCTCTTTGGCGCCGCCGGCCTGTGCTGCTTCGACTGCAGCACGTGCGGCCTGCCGTTCCGGCGCGCTCGCCACCGGCGCTTGTCCCGGCACCTCATTCAGCAGCAACTGGTTGCGGTGATAGGCCACGACCTGGCTGAAGGCGCGCACCGCTTTTTCCGGCGTGTCGTAGGCAGGCAAACCCGCATCCGCAAACACCTGGCGCGCGCCTTCAACTGCGCCACCGCCCAGCCAGCAAGTGAAGACGCTACGGTTGCTGGCCTTGATGATCGGCGCCACGGCTTGCGCTACTTCCATGCTGCCGGTGGCGGACGTAGGGCCGTGCACCAGCAGGAAGCCATCGGCCTGCGGCTCCTTCAGCAAGGCTTGCAGCGCCGCGGCATGGCGTTCGGCGCTGGCTTCGCCGCCGATGTCGATGGGATTGGTCACCGCCAGACCTTCGGGCAGCACCGTCTTCAAAGCACGAGCCACCTCCGGCGACAACGGCGCCAGGCTGCCCTTGACCCAGGACAGCGCATCCGCAGCCAGCTGGCCCGGCCCCCAGCCATTGCAGATGATGCCCAGCCGCTCGCCGCGCGTCGGCCGCGCATTGGCCAGCGTCTGTACCGCGTCGAACAAGTCGGACGAGGAAAACACGCGCAGCATGCCCGCGCGGCGGATCACGGCGTCATACACGCGGTCATCGCCGCTGCGGCCCGCTTTCAGCACCACGACGGGTTTTCCGCGCGCAGCCAGCCTAGCCGCCGACAGGAATTTGCGCGCGCAGCTCACGGATTCGATATGCATAAGGATCGCGCTGGTATCGTCATCGGCTGCGAGAAAATCCAGCATATCGGCCAGGTCGATATCGCCGCCCTCGACCAGCGACACCACGCGCGAAAAGCCGATGCCGTGCAGGCGCGCCCAATCCAGCACGGCCGTCATCACGGTGGCAGATTGTGAAATAAAGGCCAGCTTGCCCGGCTTGGCGCCGACATGGGCAACGCTGGCATTCAATCCCGCTGATGGCGCTATCAGGCCGATGCCGCCCGGTCCAAGAATCCGCATCAGATAAGGCCGCGCGGCCTTCAACAGAGATTGGCGCACGTTGTCCGATACCGGCGTCAGCACCAGCGCGCCGCGCGTGCCGCGCTTGCCCAGATCCGCGATCAGACCGGGAATGCTATCCGGCGGCGTGCAGATAATGGCGAGGTCCGGCACACCGGGCAGCGCCGAGAGCTTCGCGTAGCAAGGAACGCCCAGCAGCTCGCCATACTTCGGATTGACCGGCCAGATGGCGCCCGCGAAACCGCTGTCCGCCATATTGTTCATGACCTTGGTGCCCATGCGGTCCGGCCGCTGCGAGGCGCCAAAAATGGCCACGGAAGACGGTTCGAACAGACTGTCCATATTCCTGATGCTCATGTCTGCCCTTTCTTACCAGCGCGAGTAGTGGTCCTCCGTCACGCCCGCCAGCTGCGTGACCATGCGTTTCGGTTCATTCGGGCCGCTGCGCACCCAGCCGCTGAACGTGCCGATAGGCTGAATATAGCGGCTGGCTGCTACAACCATATTACGGTTCTGCCGGCGTGCGCCTTCCGGCGTGAAGAACAGTTCGAACTGGTCGTCTTCTGTAAAGATATGCCAGCGTTCCATCGGATCGTCGGGATCATAAATGAAATGCGCGGGCGCCAGCGGCAGCACCTGTGCTTGCCGGGCCGTCTCTCGGTCGGACGGCGACATCGTTGCCAACTTCTCCCAGGATGGCTTGCCGGGCCGTCTCTCGGTC
>NZ_JBFRDW010000484.1:0-8242 GCF_052113985.1 Pseudoduganella sp. RAF53_2
GGCAAGACCCGGTCTTGCGCTTTCATGCCAGCTGACTTGTTCGATCATGCCAGTCTTGCCCGTGTGGCGGGCTCCTATCTGCAGCCATTGCTGGAGGCGGCCGCCGCGCGTGGCGTGGGCGCCACGGCGCTGGCGCAGACAGCCGGGCTGGCCTCGTCCGCCCTCGATCCGCTGCCGGAGTCCCTGCCGGCGGACGATTACGTGCGTCTGCTCGACGTCGCAGCGGCACTGGCCGGCGATCCGCACTTTGGCCTGCACGTGGGCGAGCGCGTGAAGATGGGCACCTACAGCGTGTATGGCCTGATTCTGCTCAGCTGCCGCGATTTCGGCCAGGCCTTCGAGCAGACCATGCGCTACGAACAGCTGGCGCATGACCTGGGCCGCTCCGAGCTGCAAATCCGCGGCGGCAAAGCCCACTACACCTGGCACAGCAACTATCCGGCTACGCGGCGTCACCTGGCCGACAGCGTGTTCGCCGGCATCCGCACTTTCGGCAACTGGCTGGCGGGGAGCACGCTGCCCGCAGCGGAACTGGAGCTGATGCACGATGGCGGCGATCCGGCCGGGTATGCCGAATATGTGCGCGTGTTTGGCGCCCTGCCCCGCTTCGGTTCACCATCCAACACGGCCAGCTTCGACGCAGCCATGCTGGCCTGGCCGGTGCCGAATGCGGATGTCAGCCTGTACCCGGTATTGCAGCAGCATGCGGAACATTTGCTGAAGCAGCGCGCCCAGCCCGACGCGGGCATCGTGAGCCAGGTACACGCGGCGGTGGTGCGCCGCCTGTCGCAGGGACAGGTGCGGCTGGCGTCTGTGGCGCAAGATTTGAAGCTGACGCCGCGCACGCTGCAGCGCAAGCTGTCGGAAGCGGGAGCCAGTTTCCAGCAGGTGCTGGACCAGGCGCGTTTTGCTCTGGCGCGCGATTATTTGCGGCAGCCGGGATTAAGCCTGGTGGATATTGCCTTCCTGCTCGGGTACCAGGAGCAAAGCGCCTTCAATCACGCCTTCCGCGAGTGGTCCGGCATGAATCCCGGCGCCTGGCGAGATGCGGCGGATCATTGATCCGCCCTACCACGCCGCTCGTAGGGCGGATCATCGATCCGCCGGGTTTCAAGTTTCACTGCCCTTCACGCGCACGAAGGGGYCGATGCAGCTGTCCGTATCTTTTTTCTGGCACATGAGGAACATATTGCCGGATGGGTGGAACAGGATGAAGCTCTTGATCACGTGCCCCACTTTGGTGATTTCGCCGGTGCAGTCTTCCTTGCCGTTGTCCTTCACGATCTTGTCGTCGGACTGGTAATAGCCTTCGGTATCCGGCTGGTCTTCGATATTGAATTCCGATTCGGCCACTTCATGTGCGCTGGTGATGAGCGCCGTGCCGTCCGGCCGTATGCGGTAGATTTCGTGACAGGAACCGTCCGGCAGCACGAAGCGCCAGGTGCCGACGATGGGATGGTCATTGCGCAGGGGAGCAGCCGTGGCGCAACTGGTGGCGATAGCCGCCACAGCGGCGAGCAGGCGGAGCGAGACGGTTTTCATGGCGGCTCCCGTAGTTGATAACTACAGTATATCCCGCCTAAATTATTTGCATTTCCCGTTTGCTGCGGCGTAAAACACATGGGGCAGCGCGAGCAATCCACCCAGCACGATCGGTACGCCGGCCACCGAAACCACGGGCGGATTGTGCTTGAGCGCCCCGCCGCCCCAGCAGCTTTCCACGACAGCATCTTCAAAGGCGCGATCGATCGCGGCCTGGCTGGTGCCGAAGGTGCCGGGAGCGGATGCGCCGGCGCTGAAATCCGCCTTTGCATCCGGCGGCGGCAGCTTGGGCATTTCCGCGACGGTGGCCTTGATCGCGTCCTGGATGACTTTGTCGTCCAGGCGCGAGGTGGGCACGGGCGCCGGCTGGCCGGCCTGCGCCCACACCGCGCTGCACAAGAAGCCCAGGAGCAAGGCCAGGCGACGCATCTTACTTCTCCGCCACTGCCTTCAGCTGGGACAGGCCCTGCTCGAAGTCCTTGCCGATCATCTTGTCCATGCTGACGAACACGGTCATCAGCTTGGTGATGAACTGGCTGGGGCCGTTCATGGTCCAGGTGACCACGGTGCTGTCGCCTTGCGGCTGCAGCGCGAAGATGGCCTGGTTGGTGGATTTGAAGGGCTTGATGAAATCGAGCTTGATCACGACTTTGGACGGCGGCGAGTTCTCGGTGATTTCCATGCGACCCTGGCCCACTTCATCATTGCCGATCCAGGCATACACCGCGCCCTGGCCGCTGACCGGGCCTTCGAAAGTGCGCTTCATGTTCGGGTCCAGCTTTTCCCATGGCGACCAGGCGGCCCACTGGTGGAAGTCGTTGATGTAGCCGATGATTTTTTCCGGCGGCGCCTTGATGGTGGCGCTGCGCTGCACGGTGAAGCTATCCGGCTGGGTCAATGCCAGGCCGAGCACGGCGGCCACGATCACGACAATCGCGATAAGAACTTTCTTCAAGTTGCACCCCTCATTGTGGTTGGTCTGCGCGCAAGACTATCACAGGGTGCGCCGCTGCAAAAGCACCGGCAGCGCACTGGGGGTCATCGTGAAGGTAAACAGTTCTTCGACGGGCGCCGCATCGCGTACCGGCACCAGCGAGAAGCTGCGCGCCAGCATGGAAACGACCAGGCGGATTTCCGYCATCGCCAGATAGCGCCCCGGACAGAAACGCGGCCCGCCGCCAAAGGGCAGCAGCTTGCGCGAGGGATCATCCGGTGCTTCCTTGTGCGCCGCTTCCAGCCAGCGTTCGGGCAGGAAGCGCTCCGCATCCGGCAGCGGCGTATCGAGTTTGAATGCGTGGCGCATCAGAGGGAAGACGACAATTCCCGCCGGCAGATGCACATCGCCCAGGACCAGATCGACCGTCGGCTCGAAGCCGAGCATGGGCGCCACAGGCTTGATACGCATGGCTTCGCGCGTGCACAGGTCCAGCCAGGGTAGCTTGTCCAGCAGGCGGTAATCACGCAGCACCGTGAAGGGACCCAGCACCGACGCCGCTTCCTCGGCCAGCCGCGCCATGGCCAGCGGGGCGCCGGACAGCAGATGCACCAGCCAGGCAATGGTGTTGGAGGTGGTGTCTTCGCCAGCGAACACCATCACCACGGCATTGCCGATCAGGTCTTCATCCGTCATACCGGAGCCCGGCGCATCACGGTCCACCACCATCGCTTCCAGCATATTGGATGGCTTTTCGCGCAGCGCGGGCACGGCCGCGAGACGCATGCGCGCACGTTCGACAAATCCTGCCACCGCGTTCCGTACCCGCACGACGGCTGCATCCGTTTCGCGGTCCACCGGCAGCTTGAAAGCGCGCCAGTATTCGATCGGCGAGGTGAGCCTGCGCGCCACGCGGTTGAACAGGAATTCGATATCGCGCTGCAGTGGATTGTCTTCGTGCTCCAGCGTGTTGAGGTCCTGCCCCATGGAGAGGCCGATCGTCACGTCCAGCGCATAAGCCTTCAGGTCGCGCAGGATATTCGGCTGGCGGCCGGCATCCACGGCAGCCATCCAGCGCCGGTGCAGGCGCTCCGTCATCGCGATCAAAGTAGGATAAAAGCGGTGGATCACTTCCGGCGTGAGCGCATGCATCACCAGCTTGCGCTGGCGGCGCCATTCTTCGCCCTCCGCGGTGAACAGGCCGCGCGCACCCACTTCTTCCAGCGTGGTGGTGGAGCGCTCGGTGCGGCGCCACAGTTCGGGCCTTTCGTGCAGGATGTAGCTGACGTCTTCGCGGCGCGCAGTGGCCACGAAAGTGCGGTTCATCAAGCGGAATTTGTAGATCGGGCCGTATTCGACGGCCCATTGTTCCAGGGTGCGGTGGAAGTGCATCGCATCCATGCGGGCGATGTTGCCGACGACTGGCCAACCGTGCGGACCCGGCAGGCTTTCCACGCTGCGGGCGGCATCAAATCGGTCGTGTTCCAGTCTGGTGCCGCGTTTGCTCATGGTTAGCCTGCTTTCCGTATCACAGGATTGCCGGGGTCCCGGCTCCATTCGCACCAGCCGCCATCGTAGACGCTGATGCGCTCCCAATCCATCAACCAAGCGTAAAAGAATGCGAGCGAGGCGCGCCAGCCGGTGCCGCAGTAGAAAGCCGTTTGCTGGCCGGAATGGATGCCCGCTTCCCGCCATAACCGGCTAATCTCGACCGCAGGCTTCATCGTGCCGTCCGCATGGTGATACTCGCTCATGCTGTGCACATCACCATCCTTGCCTRCACGGCCCCAACGCGCACCGGGGATGTCCCCCTTTCCTTCAATATAACTATACCCCGAAGTTTTTCCTACGTGCTCACGCCAGGTTCGGATGCTCACGAGCACCGCGTCTTCCCTCTGGAGAAGGGCCCTCGCCTCATCGGTATTGATCAGAAAGTCGGGCCGTGCGGGGAACCGCGCGCCAAAGCTGTTAACCGCTTCGATCTGCGCGCTGGCGCCCTGCTCCGCCGGATAATGGGAGCGCTGCCATGCATCGAAACCGCCATCGAGCAGGCGCACGTCGGTGACGCCGGCGTACAACATCAGATGCGCGGCGCGCGCGGCGGCCAACGAACTGCGGCCATACAGAATAACGGTGGTGTCGTGGCGGATGCCGTGTTCCAGCAGCAGCGCGTGCAAGGCATCATCGGAAACCTTGTTCCATAGGGGCTGGATTTCGAGACGGTTGGTATCCAGATCTGGATGCAGCAGATGGCGCCAGCGCGCAAGGTCCGGTCGGAAGCCCTGCGCCTCCTGCTGTTCTGCCATCATTGCCACTTTTACTACTGCACGAAAATTAACCAGGCGGCAGTTTATCAGGTTCCGCTTTCTGCTCCGGTTTCTGCTCCTGCTTCGATTCCGGATACAGCACCACTTGCACGTAATTCCTGAAATCGAAATAGCGCCTGGCGGCGGCTTGCAGATCGGCCGGTGCCAGTGCATTCACGCGTTCCGTGTGACGCAGGATGACCGACGGATCGGTGCCATTGATGTACATGCTCTGCAGTGCGCTGATCCAGTAAGCGTTTTCCCGCACGGCGCGGCGATGATTGTTGATCCAGTTCTCCTTCACCTTGGCCAGGTCGGCTGCATCCGGGCCTTCGTCCTGCAGCTTGCGGATTTCGGCGAAGGTCGCCTCCAGCACCTTGTTCACGTTTTCCGGGCCGGTCGGCAGATTGATCGTGATGGTGTAGTTGCCGAATGGGTAGCGCGCCATGGTACCGCCCGCACCGCCGCCGTAAATCAGCGCCAGCTTTTCGCGCAGCGTTTCGGTGAGCTTGATGTTCAGCACTTCCACCATGGCGCTCAGACGCATTTGCTCGTCTTCCGAATACTTTGCGTCGCCGGCGAAAGTAAGATTGATGGTGCTCTTGGCTTCGTGGCCGCGATGCACTTCCTTCTTCACCACGCCGCGCACCGCACGCACGCCGCGATCCTTGAAGTTGTGCGCAATCTCGCCGCCCGGCAGGCTGGCGATATAAGTCGCGATCAGCGGCTTAACCTTGGCCACGTCGAAACTGCCGACCATGAAGAAGGTCATCCCGCGCGCACTGCTGAAGCGCTCCTTGTAGATATTGATGACGCGGTCGAGATTGATGCCTTCGTACTCCTCCGCACGCGGCACCAGCGCAATACGCGGGTGGTTGCCGTACAAGGTGCTGCGCATCGTATCCAGCAGCACGGACTCGGGGCGCGACAGGCTGTTGCGCGCCAGATCCTGCTGCTTGCCGATGAAGGACTGGAACAGCGCTTCGTCGCGGCGCGGATGGGTGAATTCGAGATTCACCAGCTGCAGCATGGTGTCCACATCCGCGCTGCCGGAATTCCCGCTCAACCCTTCCGTCAGGGCGCCCAGCGACGTGCCGACGTTGGCGGTCTTGCCGGCCAGGGTGCGCTGCAAATCCAGCGGCGTAAAGGTGGACACGCCCATCTGCGCCATGATGGTGCTGGTGTAGCGCGAATTGAAAATATCCGCTTCCTCGAACAGCGACTGGCCGCCGAAGCGCACGGCGCTCATCAGCACCTGATCGTTCTTGAAATCGGTCGGTTTCAGGATGACGCGGGCACCGTTGGACAGGGTCAGTTCCGTCGTGCCCAGCGTTTTATTCGCTGTTTCCTTCACGATCTTGCCTGGCTTCGGCATGACCGGCATCAGGCTTGCCGTGTAGGCCTTGTCTTCACGCGCCGTAACGGTGACTTTTTCAGCGGCGTCGACGGCGGTCAGGAGCGTGCTGGCAGGCGGCGCATCGGTCTTGTCGCTGCCCATGTAGATCACCAGCTTGGTCTGGCCTTCCGGAATCGACTTGCGCAGGCTGGCGTTGACTTCATCCAGCGTCACGGTCGGCACGATCTCGTTGACGTACTTGAATTCGTTCTCGATGCCGGGCATCGACTCGCCTTCCAGGAAGTTGCGCAGGTATTCCGACACGTACATCGAGGAATCGGACTTATCTCGCTCGTTGTACAGGCGCTCGATATTGCGCAGCATGGCTTTCTTGGCGCGGTCCAGTTCCGCCGGCGTGAAGCCGAACTGGCGCACGCGCTCGCCCTCCTGCACCAGCGCATTGATGGCGGGCAGTGGACCATCGCGGCYCAGCAGCGCCACGGAACTGAAGGAGCGATAACCGCGCACCACACGGCCCATGCTGCTGCCGCCCTGGATGAATGGCGGGTTGGCTTGCTGTGTCAATTCCGTGATGCGCTGGCTCAGCATCAGCGCGCCGAGGTTCTCGACCAGGCGCTCGCGGTATTCGCCGAAGGTGCTGCCTTCCGGCTTGTGCAGGATCGGGTAGCGGATGTGCAACACGTTGGTGGTCGCTTCCTTGTCCGTGATCACCAGCGCTTCGGACTTGGTGCGCTCCGGAATTTCAGCATAGGTACGCGGACGCTCGTTTTCAGGATTCTTCAAGTTGCTGAAATGGCTGATCACCAGCTTTTCCGTTTCGGCCGGATCGATATCCCCCACCACGAAGACGGCCATCAGGTCCGGGCGATACCAGTCGTGATAGAAGCGGCGGATCGTCTCCGGCTTGAAGCTGCGCAGGATCTCGGCCTTGCCGATCGGCAGGCGGTCGGCGTAGCGCGAGCCGTTGAACAACTTGGGCATCAGGATCTTGTTCATGCGGTCGGTGGCGCCGCGGCCGAGGCGCAGTTCTTCCAGCACGATATTGCGTTCGCTATCGACGTCCGCATCGTTGAACAGCACGCCGCCGGCCCAGTCTTCCAGCACCAGCAGGCCTTTATCGAGGTTTTCCTTGCGGTCCACCGGAATCGGCAGCATATACACCGTTTCGTCGACGCCAGTGTAGGCATTCAGGTCGGCGCCGAACTTCACGCCRATCGACTGCAGCCAGGACACCAGCTCGTGGCGCTTGAAATGGGTAGAGCCGTTGAAGGCCATGTGCTCGGTGAAGTGAGCCAGGCCTTGCTGATCGTCGTCTTCGAGAATGGAACCGGCGCGCACGGCCAGGCGCAGCTCCGCCCTTTGCTGCGGCTTGGGATTGCRCTGGATGTAGTAAGTGAGTCCATTCGGCAGTTTGCCGACGCGAACTTGCGGCGAAACGGGCAGCGGGTCGGTCGGATTGATTTCTGCATGCGTGAGCAGGGAGCAGCTCAAAAGCGCGGTGGCGAGTACGGCTTTCAGTCGGTTCATGGGCATCGGCAAGGTTGACATTTTCTTACGATACCAGATTTGCGCCGTCCTGCTACAATCCTCGGGCTCACGGCACGTTGCCGTGGGATTTTTACGTCTTCGGGGCGGGGTGAAATTCCCCACCGGCGGTATGGTCGCTTGCGACCGAGCCCGCGAGCGCCTGCGCAGTCCTGTGCAGGGTCAGCAGACCTGGTGAGAGGCCAGGGCCGACGGTCATAGTCCGGATGAAAGAAGATGTGTGCTTGCTTCCCTGCCGCCTTGCGCGGTTTGGGTTGTTGCGCCTGTTCGCTTGCCCTGGAGCGTTTTTCGCCATTTACTTTTGCGAGGAGCGTTTCCTATGTTTGATACTTCCACTGACCTTTCCACTCGTGTTCACGCAGCGCTGGATGCCATGCGCGCGGGCGTGCCCGTGGTCCTGCTCGATGATGCGGACCGCGAGAACGAGGCCGATCTGATTGTCGCGGCCGACCGCCTGACCGTCGAAACCATGGCGCTCATGATCCGCGAATGCAGCGGTATTGTTTGCCTGTGTTTGTCTGCCGAGCGCGTACGCGAGCTGGAGCTGCCGCCGATGGC
>NZ_JBFRDW010000485.1:0-4700 GCF_052113985.1 Pseudoduganella sp. RAF53_2
GGTGAAAGTTGGCGCGCTGGCCGTCACCGCGCATCTGACGCCGGGCCACACGCCGGGCGGTTCCAGCTGGAGCTGGAAGGTGTGCGACAAGGGCGTATGCAAGAACTTCGTTTATGCCGACAGCCTGACTGCGGTTTCTTCCGACAGCTACAAGTTCACCGCGCATCCTGAAGTGGTCAGCAGCCTAGAACGCAGCATCAGGAAAATTGGCGCACTGCCATGTGAGGTGCTGATTACCGCGCACCCGGAATTCAGCGATATTTTTGAGCGCCATGCGCGTGCGGAAAAAGAAGGCGTAATAGCATATGGCGACGGCACCTCCTGCAGTAAGTTGGCGCAGGCCTCCAGCGACAGACTGGCAAAGCGCCTGGAAAGTGAGCGCAAATAAATGAAAAACCCGCGGTGCGTCGCGGGCTTTCTAACTGAACGGCTGGAGGTGTTGACGCTACTTTAAGCAGCGTACGCCAATGTTTTGGGCCGAGATTATATTCAGTCGACTCAATGAAGCTGTGTTCTGCGCCGATGCGCCATTGCAGAAGCTAAATCCAAGAGCCGGAGCTAACCGCCCTTAAGCAAAGTCGATGATATGCTCGTACTCAGCCACTAATCCAACTCGGTGGCACAAGAGCGTCCCCGCGCCATTCTGCAACCGGAACTACATGGGAAAGCCCCCCCCAAGCTTCTTCGTCAGCGTGATCAAGCACGATAATCTGTAAGGCCTCACCCTTTTTTCCTACGACCTTGTCAAAAAGCATGAACACTTTACGTACTGCTTCCAGGTCTTCATCCTTTAACTTTGGCTCAGCTTCGTCAACATCACCTTTTTCCTTCACCCTTCGGGTCGGGAAATAGACTTGGCTTGGTTGATCATAAATAAGTAAGCCGGGAACCGGGCTCCGTTTCTGGCTAAGGAAGTATCCCTGAAGCGCCAAAGTGACAGCGACGTGATAGGCCAACCAATTCGCTCCGCTTCCAATCTCCCAGAGGTAGTCGTCGCGACCATCACGTGCGACTTTGACCGTAAGATCCTTCACGATAAGCTTGATTGGAGCATCAGGCCATTCGCCGTCCAATTGAGGTAACAGCTTTGCCGCATAGCCTTCGACCACATTGAGCGCCTTTTGCTGATTGCTACGAATCTCATGTTCTGCGACAAGCGGCTCCAGCTCCTTAGCGCGATCGCGAAGCCTTTTAATCTCTTCACTCAACTCAGATGTCGGTTCGGCTGCCTCGAAGAGACGAATGGACTCCTCCAATCTCCCAAGAAAGCGAGCATTGCGCTCCCGCCTCAAACTAACATCTTTCGCAATCTTTGAACGCTTCTCGATCGCATCAATCTCTCGTCTAACAGCATTCAAACTTCCCAGTTTTTCCTCTGCCAGCTGTCTCTGGCGCAGCGTTTCTTTACCTAGGTTCTCAGACGCACGAGGGAGGGATCTTAAGCGCAACTCAACTGCATCCAGCGCCAGGCAAAGCCTATTAAGCCTAGTTCGGCCTTCTTCACTCGGCTCGAAAACTTCGTTGCCGCGCTCCTCTACCATGCCACGAATCCATTTCGACAGTGCCAACCTGTCGCGTTGGATTTCCAGTGCGTTTGCGAACGAGTCACTACTACTTTCGAGCCGTTGAAGATCCTTTAGGTGCTGGCGGCTGACGTTATATTGAGCTGTCAGTTCTGTTTCATTGACGCGCAGTTCCTTGAGGCGAGCGAGCGCGGCATCCAATGAGTCGATCGTCTCTTCATTTGCTGACGGATCGGTCTTAACGACGGTACGCAAAAGCTGAAAAGTCGAAGCCCAATCATTAGGTACGGTGGTTTGGGGTGGTAATAGACCGAATTCAATCGCCTGCCGAACCAAAGCTTGACCGTCTCGCTGCCAGCGCGTTCCCTCACCCTGCCGGGCCTTCAACTCTCCTTCCTTGCGTCTCAACGCGCGGTGCAGGTGCTCCAATTCGTGCCGCGCCTGCAGCAACTCTGGAGTGATGGCTCCAAGGACATACGGGAAAATAGTCTTGAGCTTCTCGCGATGTTCAGTCGTATCTGCCTTGAAAAACAATACGTCCGGGTTCGCGACAATATTCTGCGGCTGAAACGTGAAGGCCATCAGATCCCGGAACCCAGGGCGGCTTTTAAACGGGTCCGAAGTGCCCGGTTCAAAATTCAAGTTAGACAATCCAGCCAAGCGATCTAACGTTTTTTTTACGCTTTCAACATTCGAGTTCTTACTAGGTGCTTCTTTTGGGATTGTGATGCTGGCTTCCTCAAGCAGAAACATATCTGACGTACTTTGCTGCCTCCCAGGCTCTCTGCGCGCGAGAAGTTTTTCGCCTTCATCAGTAATAATCAGGACGCCAAACCAAGAACACGTCTCCCGAATGACACCGACCGGGATGGCACACTTCTCTGCGCCAAGGCAGTAATCAATTATGGGGATAACGGCCGATTTCCCTGTCTTGGACCGGCCGGTGATGACGTTGACCTTGCCCGACTGAAACTCCAAAACACGCGGTGCTTGCTGACTCTTCGGCCACAAAATGACCTTCTTAATTTGAAAATTCATTAAAAATCCACGTAAAGTGTTCTAGTCACCTGTTCATCAGTCAAGACGGCGAACCAGTATCCGAGCCGCTCGCACGCCGGGCTCAACCATTTCAAGCCATCAGGCATGTCGATTAACTGCACGCCTGCCTCTAAGGGATGTGCTCTGAAAGAGGCCTGGTCTAAATCAAGAGTAAATAGCTTTGCTCGCTCGCCAATCGCGATAGACTCTAACGTTAATTGTCGAAGTTGCAGGGCACGATCGTGAACTGCTAGTAGGTCTTCACGACACTCACCGAGCTTGCCTGCAAAAAGCGCTAGGCCCGAAACCTTTTGCGTCTTTCGAATCAGCTCCCTCGTTGGCCCATGCAAAACAAGAGGGAGTACCAGAAACGCGAGCGGCAGCGTCGGCTCCGCTTCTTCGCGGGATTGAAATGCCAAGCCAAACCTCCAAATTGCATACGCGCCAAGCGCAGGGTTTTGAACTGCAGCAATTTCATTCGGATATTGGAACTCGAAGGGATTCACTTATCACTCTCCTCGTCCAACAGCTCAAGATAGCGTGGATGCCAGCCCAAGTGTCTACGGTCCGCCAACGAATTGAAAGTTCCTGCAATAAAGTGCCCCGGAACCTTATTTCCCTCGAGCGGCGCCGTCACTTGCGCGCAGCGGTTGTAAATCAGCCTTCCTTGGACCACTTCAACCTTGTCGGAATGTGCATCACTCACTTCCCCCTGGATTGCCAAGTGCTGACGCGTCAAATCACGCTCAAGATCGTCGTAACTATTTTCGAATACCCGACCTAGCGCTCCCCACATCACCTTATCGTTGCTGGTTTGCAAAAAATCGCTAGCAGCATTAAGTTTCTGTTCCGAAGATAAATCGATAAAGTCAAGCTGCACTACAAAGTCCGGGCGCTTTGCTAAGAGCGACTCGACTTCACCCACAGTGGGTACAGGAGTTAGAGAATTTAGGAGTCCCGGCATGTTGTTCTTCTTTACAAAGGCTTGGAATTGTTTTCGGAAGTCGTCACATGACAGCAAAGCAACCTTTCCTTGTCGGATCAATCTGTCGGCTTCATCCTTCGCAATCCCAATCCCAATGGCACAAAGCGCGTCTATCAAGGCCTCATCTATGGTCGCTCGCAGAAACTGGCGCATAGGTTCCGTTGGGTCGTCATCCTCAGAAATGATCCCAATCCGTCTCACAAGCTCGTACCTTTTAGTGGCATCGAGGTTGAGAAATTTCGCCACGTGCGGCATGCAGAGGGCCGACTTCTTTGCTCTCATGCCCTTGGTAATAAAGGCAACCAGTTGATCCACTTCATCAGGCGTCGATGCCCTCGAAAGCGCTGCACTAAGTGTGCCGGAGTATGAGGGGGTGACATATAACTGGAACCGGGTCTTAGCGAGCACCGTTCGACCTGATTCAATGTCATCAATCCAATTACCAATTGACTTCCATAGATCGACCGACCAATCCGACAAAGGATTGTGAGCCAGCGCACTCTTCGTCTGTTCCAACAGAACCTGCCCATCCGCGTAATGCACCGCGACATCTTCCACATGTTCGAGTGAAACACTAGCTCCCTTGGGAGCTGTTAGTAAGTGGAAGAAAAGCCTCAATGGCTGCAGGGCGTAACCCAAGTACTGCCCTGGGACGTTGTGCTTTGATTTCACGACATTTGGCGCGTTCACCTTCGCTCCTTCAATCATTATCTTAACTAACCGCTGCAGAGATCTTGTCGAGTTAATCGCACACCCGCAATGGACGAAAAGATACAACTGATGCATAAAAACAACGCAGGCGCCGAAACCGGCGCCAGGCATTGAATCGTCAGAGAGTTTCTTAATCTAAGCCGTCGACGTCGATATCAAATGCTTACGCAGCGATTGACCAATTCATTCTCGCACGGCAATAATGAAAAGGACAACAGATTTTCACTTACGGCAACTCCAGCCAGTTGGATTGAGTCAAGGGGCGGCTCCAATTATGCGCAAGACGCGGAGCGTCTTGGCTTTGGCGCATCAACAGAAAAATGTCGACGTTCGTCGCGCAATCTCTGGGGAGTTCCCTCTCCAAAGTGGACTTCAGTTCGATATCGCGCTGTCTCCGTTGCGGTCATGTCAATCGGTTCCGCTAACAAATTTTGCATTGCACG
>NZ_JBFRDW010000486.1:0-4695 GCF_052113985.1 Pseudoduganella sp. RAF53_2
GTTCTTGATGATGTCGCGTTCATCGTCGGTCATGCCAGTTGCATTTCCCAACGGCATGAAGCGGGTCACTACAACCTGCTGATAGATCATGGCTGCCTGGCTGTGCACTACCGAATCCAAGTCCAGGCGAATGCCGGCCTGCGCACCGCCTCCTGAGTGGCAGGTCAAACAGCGCTGATTGATAATCGCTCGTACGGTCTGGAAGGTTGGCGCAGGCGGCGGTGCATTAGCGACCAAGGTGTTGACCGCGTTTGAGATGTTGGTTGAAAACGAGGCGACATCGGTATTGGCATCCACCGAAGCAAGCATGGAACGTACCAACGCGGCCGCTGCCGCACCGCTATAGGCATTGATCTTGATATCCGTGTCTAGCGCCGCGGTGAACGCGGAGGCGACCGCCACGCGGTTATTCACCAATTTTCCATCAATCAATCCCTGAGGCGTGGTGTTAGCCAAGGCCCCGGCCATGATCGACATGGAGGCATCGGACCGGTTCAAGCCGCCGCCATTCAGAGCATTCTCCCAGAACAAAAAGCCGGAGGAGGCGGGGTCTGGCGTTCTGCCCAGCACGTTCTGGAAAATAACCGTCACAAAGGCGGCATTATCGCCGGCACCAAACAGTGCTTTCGACTCGTCACTGGTGCCAAAACTATCGACCAGCGCCCGGATGCGGCCATCGTTATTGTACGCGTCAGTCATCTGCTGAATATCAGTGGGAGCATTTAACTGAAGTAGCTGTGCCGCAAAATTATTCCGTCCGACAGGATCGGCAGCCCGTCCGAAATACGCGATATACAGCTGCTGCACTATCGGGAAATAATCTTCTGCTGCCACTTGCGCAGTTGCCTGCACTGCAGCGAGCCGCATGGGCGCAGCCGCTTGCTGGGACGATTCAGAACCGCCGCCACAGGCGGCCAGCACTACTGGAAACAGCACACAAGCTGCGATCTTCAGGAAATTCGAGACAGGCATGGTCCCTCCAATGTTGTCAGTTTGACCGTGAATACCTGGTCACACACAAAAGGTTCATGTGGCGGGTGAAGCAGTAATCGTTCAGTCGGGAAGGTTTGGGCTTTGCGCTTGCGGGGCGGTATTTTCGTTTTCGGGGCAGAAAGATAGGCGCGGAGTCTTGAATTCCACATCGTCCAATGTCAAATTGACATGGCGCCTACGGTCTGTGAGGGGCCGTGTATTTGTTGACGATTTGTTTGATTTCGCCACTTGTAGTCAATTTGTCCGCGGCCTTTCGCAAGGCCTTAATTGTTTCGGGTGTTGCGTTCTTCTTTGAGTAGAAGAGGATGAAGTCATTGCTGCCTAATACGAGTGGCGGTCCGAACTGCTCCGGGCTGATGCCTGCCATGTAGGCTCCGTAGTAGAAACCGGCGCTGGAGCCCACGCCAGCATCCAGCCTGCGCATGGAAATCATTTTCGCCATGGTCGGGTAGTCGTTGACGGCGTACTTCAAAATAGCCGAGTCCGCGTCAAACGAGGCGACATATTTACTGGTGCGTACGACACCGACAGTCTTTCCATGTAGGGCTTCTATCGTCCGGAACTGCGTTCCTTTGGGGCCGACTGCGATGATCGGCATGGTCACGATTGTCGCCACCGGTACTGCGCTGCGTGCGATCTGGTCGTTGCTGAAGCGGAGGACGAAATCCGCGTTGCCGTTTTCTATGTCCAGTGCCGTTCTGGCGTAGGGCACGAGGGCGTTGGTATAGCTGAAACCCGCTACTTCGGCAATGCGGTTGCTGATCTCATACATCATGCCGGTAGGCTGGCCGTCACTTCCAATGAAGCCCCAGGGTGCACCGTGGATGGTAATGATTTTGAGTGACGGGCTTGCGGCGGAAGCGCTAAGCGCAAAGGCGAGAAGCAGGCAGGTGAGCGGTTTGATTATTATTTTCATGGCGTCGCTGGTTGAGGGGCGGGTGCGATAGCGCTTAGCCACTCTATCAGACCGTGTTTGTTACATAAAGATTGCGCAACCATTCTGTGATCATATTGTGATATTGTGGCAGTCCCTGAAGTAATGATTGCGCAATCATGGCTGGCTTTAAGATCAAAGGACTACGCTGGTGGATGATCGGACTGGTCATGCTCGGCGCAATCATCAACTATCTCACACGCAGCACGCTGGCGGTATCGGCGCCGACTTTGCTGAAAGAACTGGGCATCACGGCCCAGGAATATTCGTACATCACCGCCACCTTCCAGGGCGCGATCATGCTGCAGCCGCTGGCTGGCTATGTGCTCGACGTGATCGGCCTGAAATTCGGCTTCGCGATCTTCGCGGCGGCATGGTCGGTCATCTGCATGGCGCATGGCATGGCAACCAATTGGCAAGCGCTGGCTGGGCTGCGCGGCCTGCTCGGTTTGGCCGAGGGATGCGCGAATCCGGCGGGGATGAAGGCGGTATCCGAATGGTTCCCGTCCAAGGAGCGCGGCCTCGCGGGCGGCATCTTCAATGTGGGCGCCTCGTTCGGCTCGATGCTTGCGCCGCCGCTGGTGGTGTGGGCCATCCTGCATTACAACTGGCAGGCAGCTTTCGTGATCACTGGCGCACTGGGACTGGTGTGGGTCATGGCCTGGCTGCTGATCTACGAAGCGCCTTCGCGCCACAAGCGCCTGTCTGACGAAGAGGCACAGTACATCGCACAAGGGCAGGAGCAGCACCTGCAAGGCGACGGCACACGCCCATCGATTCTCAGCATCCTCAAGATGCGTAATTTCTGGGGCATTGCCTTGCCACGTTTTCTGGCCGATCCTGCCTGGGGCACGCTCGCCTTCTGGGTGCCACTGTATCTGACCACCGTRCGCCATTTCGACCTGACGCAGATCGCGATGTTCGCCTGGCTGCCTTTCCTGGCCGCGGACCTTGGTTGCCTGTTCGGGCCGACCGTGGCGCTGGCGCTGCAAAAGCGCGGCGTGCGCCTGATTAATGCGCGGCGCGGCGCGTTCACGGTTGGCGCCTGCATGATGATGGGCGTGGCCTTCGTCGGCTATGTGGAAAGTCCTTACACCGCGATCGCTTTGCTTTGCCTGGCCGGCTTCGCGCACCAGACCTTGTCCGTCACCGTCATCACGATGGCGTCCGACCTGTTCCGCCGCAATGAAGTGGCCACGGTGGCGGGCATGTGCGGCACGTTCGGCAATCTGGGCCTGCTGCTGTTTTCCCTGCTGATCGGTGGACTGATGGCCACCGTCGGCTACACGCCATTCTTTGTTAGCCTCGCCGTACTGGATCTGCTGGCCGCCGTGCTGCTGTGGACTCTCGTGCGCGAACCGAAATCCCTATGATCCAGAACCCCATCCTCCGTGGCTTCAATCCCGATCCATCCATCGTTCGCGTGGGCGATGACTACTATATCGCCACATCGACCTTCGAATGGTATCCGGGCGTGCAGATTCACCACTCGCGCGATCTGGTCAACTGGCGTTTGATCACACGTCCGTTGAATCGACCCAGCCAGCTGAATATGCTGGGCGCGCCGGACTCCTGTGGCGTATGGGCGCCTTGTCTGACTTATGCGGACGGTCTGTTCTGGCTGATCTACACGGACGTCAAGCGCTATGGCCGCACGTCCACCGGCGCGGCCAGCGGTGGCGCGTCGCTGCGCGACTTTCACAATTACCTGGTCACGAGTCCGAGTATTGAAGGCCCATGGTCCGATCCGATTTTCCTGAACAGCAGCGGCTTCGATCCATCGCTGTTCCATGACGACGATGGACGCAAATATCTGGTGAACCAGTTGTGGGATCATCGTCCGGGCAGCAATCGCTTCGCCGGTATCGTGATGCAGGAATATTCGGTACAGGAGCGCCGTCTGATTGGCCAGYGCGAGAATATTTTCAAAGGCACGGCGCACGGGCTGACCGAAGCGCCGCACATCTACAAGCGCGAGGGCTACTACTATCTGCTCACCGCGGAAGGCGGCACTGGCTGGAATCACGGCGTCACCATGGCGCGCTCGCGCGACCTGCATGGACCGTACGAGTTGCATCCCGATACGACAATCCTCAGCTCGCGCAATCGTCCAGATGCCGAGCTGCAGCGGGCAGGACACGCCGACCTGGTCGAAACGCAGGATGGACACACCTACGCCGTGTATCTGTGCGGCCGTCCGCTGCGTAATCGCGGCACCTGCACGCTGGGCCGCGAGACTGCCATTCAGCCCATGGTCTGGGGCGAGGATGGCTGGCTGCGCACCGCCGACGGCCTGGGAGCGCCGGAATTGCAGCCGGCCGGGCCGGCACTGCCCGAGCATCGCTTTGCTGAACAGCCAATGCGCGAAGAATTCGACTCGTCCGAGTTGCCGCCAGCCTTCCAGTGGCTGCGCTCGCCGTGGCCGGAAGAGTTGTTCAGCCTCACTGCGCGGCCCGGCCACCTTCGTCTGTTCGGACGCGAAACCATGGGCAGCCAGTTCCGGCAAGCGCTGGTCGCGCGCCGCCAGCAAGCGCATTGCTACAGCGCGTCCACCGTGGTCGAGTTCGAGCCGGAGCACTATCAACAGCAGGCGGGTCTGGTTTGCTACTACGGTGCGGCCAAGTTCCACTACCTGTATATCACGCACGATGAGGTGCTAGGCAAGCACCTGCGCGTGATGAGCAGCTTGCCGAACCACGTGCAGACCGACACCTTTACCGCGCCTATTCCGGTGCCGTCCGGCGTGCCGGTGCAGCTGCGTGTGGAAG
>NZ_JBFRDW010000487.1:0-4671 GCF_052113985.1 Pseudoduganella sp. RAF53_2
CTCCAGCACGGGCTTCATCTTGGCGGCCACGCCCTTCGGCACCGTCACCAGCACGTCCTGCTTGAAGCCGATCTTCATCTTGGCGGCGGAACCCTTCSAGACTTCCGGCGTGTCGATCGCCTGGCCCTTGGTGTACAGCTTCACGGTGTCGAAGTTCTGGAAGCCCCAGTTCAGCAGCTTCTGGCTTTCCTGGGTACGGGTCGAATCGGAGGTCGTGCCCATCACCACCGAAATCAGGCGGCGGTCGATGGTGCCGGACGGACGGTGGGCGGAAGCGATCATGCAGAAGCCTGCCGCTTCGGTGTGGCCGGTCTTCATACCGTCAACGGTCGGATCGAGCCACAGCAGGCGGTTGCGGTTCTGCTGCTTGATGCGGTTGTAGGTGAATTCCTTGACCGAGTCGATCTTGTAGAACTCAGGGAAGTCCTGGATCACGTGGCGCGCCAGTACCGACAGATCCTGCGCCGTGGTGTAGTTCTCCGGCGACGGCAGGCCGTGCGGGTTGGCGAAGTGGGTGTTGGTCAGGCCCATGCGCTGGGCATCGCGGTTCATCAGGGTGACGAAGGTAGCTTCGTCGCCGGCCACGGCTTCGGCCAGGGCCACAGCAGCATCGTTACCCGATTGGACCATCAGCCCGTACAGCAGGTCCTTGACCGATACCGGTGTGGCAGGATCGATGAACATCTTGGAGCTGGAGGCATCCACCTTCCAGGCTTTGACGGAGACGTTCACCATCTGGTCCAGCGACAGCTTCTTGTCGCGCAGGGCTTCGAAAGTGACGTAGGCGGTCATGACCTTGGTCAGCGAAGCCGGTTCCACGCGCGCGTTCGGATCTTGCGATGCGATGATCTGGCCGCTGGTGGCGTCCAGCAGCAGCCAGGATTTCGCGGCGATGGTCGGAGCGGGAAGCGTCTGCGCGACGGCAGACGTCATCAGGAGAACACTGGTCGCCAGTGCGGAAATGAGTTTCTTCATAGTGTCGTAGGGCGGATCATCGATCCGCCAAAATTGTTGGCCCCAAAAATTATAAGGCGTCAAACCGCCTCAACGGTGTCCTTTTGTCCCTGCCACAGCGCAATCACCCAGCTCTTGATATGGCCAAGCTTGCGATGGAAGAAGTGATCCGCACCCGGAATCACGATAACCGGAATATCCTGCGGACGCGCCCAGTCGAATACATCGGACAGAGGAATCGTCTCGTCATGCTCGCCGTGAATCAGAATCGTATTGGAAGGCACTTCGGCGATCGGCCACTTGGCGGCCGCGGTACCGACCAGCACCAGGCGCTCGGCCGGTGTACCGGCCGCGGCCAGGCGCTGCTGCAAATGCGACTGCACAAAGGTGCCGAAGGAGAAGCCGGACAGCGCCACCGGCAGGCCGGGATACTGCGCCACCATGTGCTGGTACAGGATCATCATATCGTCCGTCTCGCCATGGCCGTGGTCATGCACGCCTTCCGAAGCGCCAACGCCGCGGAAATTGATGCGCGCCACCACATAGCCCAGCGCCACGAAGGTACGGGCCAGGGTCTGCGCGACCTTGTTTTCCATGGTGCCGCCGTACAGCGGATGCGGGTGGGCCACCAGGGCGATACCCTTCGGCGCATCTGCCGGCATATCGATCAGGCCTTCCATCAGGCCTGCGCCGCCCTGCAGGGTGAATTTTTGCGAATTCTTGTTCATCATGCTTCTTTAATCTTCAAACGCTCTACTTCCACGCCATTCACGAGATGGCTGTCGATGATTTCGTCGATGTCGGCAGTGTCCACATAGGTGTACCAGGTGCCTTCGGGATACACGACCACCACCGGGCCGTGTTCGCAGCGGTCCAGGCAGCCCGCCTGATTGATCCGCACCTTGCCCGCGCCGTTCAGGTTCAACTCCTTGCAGCGCTTCTTGGCGTGTTTCTGCGCCTGCTCGGCGCCACGCGGACCGCAGCTTTCGCGGCCGTCATCACGGTGGTTCAGGCAAAAGAACACGTGATGCTTAAAGTATTGCTCACTCATAGTGACCTCTGTTACTTGGTGAATCCGTAATGATACCCGCCTCAGGGCTTATTGAGCTTATGGGACGGCAGCCAGAGGAACCACAAGGCCGCCAGGGGCCACATTACGGACAGGAACTGGGCCGCCCCATTGAAGTTCAGGAACTTGCCTTGTACCCAGCTTTGCAGCGTCTCGCTGAAGTAGGGATTGACGGGCGTGGTGTTGACAATCAAAAGGCTGAGCAGCAGGGTGGCTGCCGCCAGCCGGCGCTGCGCCACATGCGGTGCGAAAGCCAGGCCGCCCAGCATGATGGCGCCGATCAGGAAACCGCCCTGGGCACCGGGCGTGATCCAGGTGAAGGCATTGTCGGGCGCGAACAGCAGGGCGGTAGCCAGGGTCTTGACGGTAACGGCAGCGGCCACCAGTCCCACCACCAGCAGGCCGCGCGGCGAAGGCTTGCGCAGCAGGCAAAGCAGAGTGAGGGAGGCGCCCACCATGCCGCAGGCGGTGACGATGGTTTCGGACAGCCAATACTGCTCCACCGACAGCGCGACATCCGGCCGCAGGTAGCTGGTCAGGTCGATATCCTTTTCCAGCAGGTCGGACAGCCATTCCGACAGGATGGGCAGAATCTGTCCGAGTCCGAACAGGAAGGATTGCGGATAGATCTGGGCCAGCGGCCACAAAGCCACCAGCACCAGGCCCTGGCTGGCATGCTGGGCGAACCAGCGCTGGCGCAGGGCGTACAGCGCGCTGGTGTCCATCAATTTGCGCTCGGTGAGGGCGCCGATCAATGCACCGGCCGCGCAACCCACGGCATTGGTATAGAAGTCGAGATTGGACGAGACACGGGTGGGCAGATAAGTCTGTACCGCCTCCATGGTGCCGGACACCAGCACCCCGACCAGCGTCGCCACCAGAAAGGCCCATCCGCCGCGCAGCTGTGGGTGCAGCGCGTACACCAGCAGCACACCGAAGGGGATGTAGCCGATCACATTGGTGATGGCGTCGAACTTGGTCCAGTAGTGCGGCAGCGCTACATGTTCCAGGAAGATAAAGGGGGACAGTCCCGAGTTATGCCAGCCGGAGAAGGGATACAGGCTGGCATAGACGATCAGCAGCGTGTAGGCCAGCAGCGCGGCGCGCGCCACTGGGGAACCTCTTTTCGCGCGGCCGGCTTCCGTCATTGATTACTGCTTCGGCAGGGTCGCCAGCCAGGCCAGGATATCTGCGGCGACTGCGTCGGATGCGTTGGCCAAACCGCGCGCGCCGCCCGGCGCATCGGCGCTTTCGGCCGGAGCGGTGTGGGTAAAGGTGCGCTGATCCACCAGCTGGTGATGGCGGAATACGGAAGCGCGCAGCGAGATGCTGGCGCTGCTGTGCATGGCGCTGTCAAAGTTCTGCGAGAACTCGTCGGCTTCAAGGCGCAGCAGCGGCAGGCCGCCCGCCGCATCGGTGGTGTTCAGCACTTTCACGCCGGCCTGCGCCAGGCGGGCCTTCATGCGCTGGCTAAGCAGCTGCAGCGGCGTTACGCTCCAGTTGTTGAAGGCGTAAGGGCGCGATTGCTGCGCATCCGAATACATCAGGCGGTAGAACATGCGCTGAGTGTCCAGCGAAGCAGGGCCGGTTACGTCCGCGACGACCAGGGCCGGGAAGACGGCTGCGGCAGGCGATGCGCTGTTGCCGGCGGCAGCCGTCAGCGGACCAAAGTCGTAGCTGGTCGTCGCCTGGGTTTTGTTGCTGGCGCAGCCGGCCAGTGCGGCCGCGAGGCTGAGGAGAATCAGGGTAGTCTTCACGTTGATGTCCTTATTTTTTCGGAGACTCGAAGCCGGGTTCGCCCGGGCCCGGCGGTGTGCTTGGTGCACCGAACAGCAGGCTGGTTGGACGGTCGCTCAGGTTGTTCATGGTGCGGCGTACCGCGCGCATGGAGGACTTGGTTTCGTCAGCCAGGCCATTAAAGCTAGGCAGCGTGTCCAGTTCAACACCGCTGGTCACAGCTTCCAGCGAGGTACCGGCACGATCCACCGCGCCGGTGATGCGCGCCACCGCGCCGTCCGGACCTTGCAGGCTGGAGGCCAGCTGGTCAGCGTCAGTTGCCAGCTTGTCGACCGTGCTCAAGGTCTTCTGGGTTTGCGCGGCCAGGGCCGGCAGCTTGTCGATGGTCGGCTTCAGCTGCTCGGGGATCTGGCCGAAGGCATGCGCCGCGGTGCTCAGGTCATTGACGGCGCCCATCATGGCTTTCTGATTGTCGTCGCTGAGCAGGGTGTTCAGCTTCTCGGTCACCTGCTGGGTTTGCGACAGAATCTCCTTGCCGCGTTTTTCCAGCTGGTCGAACAGTCCGGGGTGCAAAGGAATGCGGGTCGGGTTTTCCTTGCTGGTGCCGATGCGCTGCGAGCCGGTGGCGTCGTCATCCAGCTGAATGTAGGCGATGCCGGTCACGCCCTGATAGCCCAGCGTGGCGTAGGTGGTCTTGGTGATTGGCGTATCCGGGTCGATGGCGAGGCGGATCAGGATCTGGCCCGCCACCTTGGGGTCGAAGTCGATGTCGTCCACCTTGCCCACTTCCAGGCCGCGATAGCGCACGGCGGCTTGCGGATTCAGTCCGGGCACCGCCATCGACGTTGAAATCATATACGGCTCATACTTCACGCGGTCGCGGTTGAACCAGACGCCGAACAGGATAGCCG
>NZ_JBFRDW010000488.1:0-4663 GCF_052113985.1 Pseudoduganella sp. RAF53_2
GCGCCTACCTGCACCTGGCAGCCGACGCGGCGATTTCGCTGGGCGTGCTGATTTCCGGCCTGCTGGTGATGTACACCGGCTGGAAGTGGCTCGACCCGCTGGTCAGCCTGGTGATTGTGCTGTTTATCGCGAAGAGCACCTGGTCCATGCTGCGTGAATCGATGGACATGGTGCTGGCTGCCGTGCCGCTGAATGTCGATCCCACCGAAGTGGAGCAATTCCTGCGCGCGCGCAAGGGCGTGACCGCCATTCACGACCTGCACATCTGGTCAATGAGCACCACTGATGTGGCGCTCACCTGCCATCTGGTGATGCCGGGCGGTTACCCGGGCGATGCGGCGGTTGATGAAATTGCGCGCGAGCTGCGCGAGAAATTCTCCATTCATCACACCACACTGCAAACGGAGCAAGGCACGACGGAGCATAATTGCTGCCTGCAATCGGGCGCCGAGGAAGAGAAGCACGGCCACGATCACGATCACGATCATCATGATCATGGCCACGCCCACCACGATCACTAATCAGCCAGCCCCGCAAACAGTGGGGTACTGAGATAGCGCTCGCCGAACGAGGGAATGACGGTCACGATCATCTTGCCCGCATTCTCCGGCCGGCGCGCCACCTGCAGCGCTGCCCACAGCGCCGCACCTGACGAAATCCCCACCAGCAGCCCCTCTTCCGCCGCCGCGCGGCGCGCGGTGACGAAGGCGTCATCGTTTTTCACGCAAATCACTTCGTCATAAATTTTGGTGTTCAGCACCGCCGGCACGAAGCCCGCGCCGATACCCTGGATCGGGTGCGGTCCCTTGGTCCCTTTCGACAGCATGGGCGAAGCTTCCGGCTCCACCGCAATGCACTGGAAGGACGGCTTGTGTTCCTTGATGATTTCACCGACGCCGGTAATCGTGCCGCCGGTGCCCACGCCCGCAACGAGAATGTCGATCTGGCCATCCGTATCGCGCCAGATTTCTTCGGCGGTGGTGCGGCGGTGCACTTCGGGATTGGCGGGGTTGTTGAATTGCTGGAGCATCAGGTAGCGCTTGTCCGCGGCCACCATTTCTTCGGCGCGGCGAATCGCGCCTGTCATGCCTTCGCTGCCCGGCGTCAGCACCAGTTCCGCCCCATAGGCACGCAGCAGCGTGCGGCGTTCCTTGCTCATCGTGTCCGGCATCACCAGCGCACATTTGTAGCCGCGCGCAGCGCACACCATGGCGAGCGCGATGCCCGTGTTGCCGCTGGTCGGTTCGACGATGACGGTGTCGGGATGGATTTGCCCGGACGTCTCGGCCGCCTCGATCATCGAGAGGCCGATGCGGTCCTTGACGCTGTGGGCGGGATTGTAGAATTCCAGTTTGGCGAGCAGCTGCGCCGGTGCGCCCGCAGCCATGCGATTGATGCGCACCAGTGGCGTATTGCCGATCAGCGCCGTGACGTCGTTGGCGATATTCATATGGTCTCCTCCTCAGCCGGGATGGAGACCAGTGTAACCTTATTTAACGTCCAGCAGTTCGACGTCAAAGATCAACGCGGAGTTCGCCGGAATCATGCCGACCGAGCGTGGACCGTAGGCCAGTTCGGCGGGAATAATCAGGGTGCGCTTGCCGCCCACCTTCATGCCGGCGACGCCCTGGTCCCAGCCTTTGATCACTTTACCGGCGCCCAGTGCGAATTCCAGCGGCTCGCGGCCCTGGCCGATGGAAGTGTCGAACTGGCGACCCTTGCCGTTGCGCGCCAGCGGGCGATACAGCCAGCCGRTGTAGTTCACGCGCACGGTGGCGCCGGCCATGGCTTCCTTGCCTTTGCCGACTTTCACGTCGTTGACGATCAGTTGCTCGGCAGGCGGACCGGGTTCGGCGGAACCTGGCACGATCGGCGCCGGTGCGGCGGCAGGTTGGGTGGCAGCGGCGGGATTGGCGGCTTGCGCGTCGGCGGAGGTCGACGGCTGCGCGGCGGCGGCCGGCTGGGCTGGCGCAGCTGCTTGCTGGGCCGGGGTCTGGGCCTGCGCCAGCGAGGCGGCGGCCGCACAAATAAATGCGAACAGAACGGAGCTGCGGGTCATCGTGTATTCTTCCTAAGGGATATCCAGGGCGGCATCATGATAGCAAATCACTCAAGCCTCAAGCTGTTTTTCGCGCTCTGGCCGGACACGGCCACCCGCGCCGCCCTCGCCCGCCTGCAGGCGCCCGTCGCAGGACGCCATACGCCACAGGCGAAATTGCACCTGACCATGGCCTTCCTTGGGCAGCAATCCGCCGATGCGCTGCCGGCGTTGTTCGATATTCTGGAGACGGTGGCTGTGCCGCCGATGCGGCTTGTTGTGGATTGCTACGGCTATTTCACCAAGCCGCGCATTGCCTGGGCGGGCATGAACGAGCCGCCTGCGGCGCTGCTGGAAATGCAGGCGGAGTTGATGGCGCGGCTGGAGGCTTCAGGATTTTCAGCGGCCACGCATGGAGCGTTCAAGCCGCATGTCACCCTGGCGCGTGAGGCCCGCGAAGCGCCGCCCGGCCAGCCGCCATCACCCGTGACGTGGGATGTGCGCGAGCTGGCGCTCGTTGAGTCGGATACGGCGACCGGCCAGTATCGGCCGATCAGCCGCGCACGCACGGCGGGTCAATGACCCGCCCTACGCCCTGCTGGATCGATCACCGGCTTGTCGTAGGGCGGATCATTGATCCGCCGCCTCGGCGGCGTGTACCTCAGCCGGGGCGTTGGCCTGCTCGGCGAGCTTGCGCAGCAAATGTCCCGCCGCGACCATGCCGAAGGTCGCCGTCACCACCATCGCCGAGCCGAAGCCCGCGCAGTTGATGCCGGTAATGCTGGTGGTCGGTATGCGGTCATCGCCATCGACGGAGCACACTTCGCCGGTTTCCGGAAACTTCAACGGCTCCATCGAAAACACCGCATCCACATTCAGCTTGTTCTTCGAATTCGGCGGATAGTTATACTGGCTACGCAAACGGCGTCGCACCTTTTTCAGCAAGGGTTCCTGCTCGGTCTTCGACAGATCGCGCACTTCGATGCGGGTCGGGTCGGTCTGGCCGCCCGCGCTGCCGATCACGATCAGCGGAATGGACTTGGTACGGCAGTAATGCACCAGCGCCGTTTTGGCCTTGGCCGAATCCATGGCGTCGATCACGTAATCGTAGTCGTGCGAACCGATCATCTCGTCCAGATTGTCCGGCGTAACGAAATCTTCGATCTGCTCCACCACGCAGTAGGGGTTGATCTGCGCGATGCGCTCGGCCAGCGCGGTGATCTTCGCCATGCCGACGGTGGAAGTCAGCGCCTGGATCTGGCGGTTGATATTCGACTCGGCCACGTTATCGAGATCGATCAGGGTCAGGCGGCCGACCGCGGAGCGCGCCAGCGCCTCCACGATCCACGAGCCGACACCGCCCACGCCGATCACGCAGATATGCGCGGCGCGGAAACGGGCCAGGGCTTTGTCGCCATACAGGCGGGCAATGCCGCCGAAGCGGCGTTCGAAGTCGATGTCATGCTCATCGACCAGTTGGGTATTCAGGGAACTCATCCCGCCATTTTACCGGACACCCGCTACAATGATTGCCTTGGTGCGACACGCCGTCGCGATCGCCGCCTTCGCGGCATAGAGTATTACGCAGCACTACCATCTTGCACGTCACGCGGCAAGTCATTGATTTTATTGATCTTTGACTGACATGAAAGCCGTGGGCTCCCGAATTGCGTCCGCAATAAGGGTTAGAAACCAGATCAACACAACGCAATAGAGCGGCGGGTAATTAGGCCCAAGATCGCAAGTTCGCCTGTCGATTTTGACGTCAAATCGCTCAGTTTTTCGTTCGCAAAAGCACCTCGTGTTGTTTCAATGCAACAAGTCCAAAACAAAATTCAACGTCGCGGATTCCCTGATTTTAGGGATGTTGCAAGGTTGGCTCCGCTCGGGGCTCGTAAACAAGATGGCTATTCAAGATCGCGCAAACTCTGAGATGCCTTGTCACACCCGCCTCCCGTAGGCGGGGCCGTGACCGGGTGTACGATCACCTGTCACCTATTCGGACATGCGCTTCTGGCAACGGAAGGGTTTGAAGCTCCGATGACAATGTACCCCCGCGTAAGCGGTGACCTCCCATGTGAATGAGGAGGTCAGAGACTGTTAGCAGCAATACGGTTAAGGGGCTAGGTGAGGCTGTATGGGTAATGTAATGTGAACTGACGTTTGAACCCTCGTGAACATTGACAGGCTTAAGCTGCTGCTGGCCTGAACCAAAAGGTGTGTGGTTGGTTGTTCCCTTCAAGGCTGGGAACACGTCGTCATCAAACCACCGGGGGAGAGTCAGACCCTAAACAGTCACGTGCGGCGCAGTATGGCCGTGCTGGTATCACAGGGAACGTGGTAAGCCCGACTCGCCGCCTGCCCCCGAACATTGGGGCAGGCAAGCAACCCGCGAGGGGAGCCCATGGCGGAGCGGGTATGGGAGGATGGAAAAAGCGAACGCCTGCCTGTAATGGGTGGGATAGGGATTCGAGATTTGTCTCACGCGAAAGCGGGCAGACTTCCATCTGGTGTAATAGTCGTTAACGAACACATAGACGAGTAGTTAGATTTTTCACAGTCGCCCGAAGGGATGCAGTTCTTCCCTTCGGGGCAGAATTGCGTCCTCGGCGGGCATCTCTACAC
>NZ_JBFRDW010000489.1:0-4639 GCF_052113985.1 Pseudoduganella sp. RAF53_2
CCCCATGGCCTGCGAGTCGGACGACATCATCGAGATTGCGCCGATATCGTGCAGGATGTCTTCGGCGGCGATGGTTTCGCGGCGAATGCGCGACTCCGCAAAAGCCACGTCCTCGGCAATCGCCGCATCCAGATGATGGCAGACCATCAGCATGTCCAGGTGTTCGTCCAGCGTATTCACGGTGTAAGGCCGGGTCGGATTGGTGGACGATGGCAGCACATTGGACTGGCCGACGGCTGCAATGATGTCCGGTGCATGGCCGCCGCCCGCGCCTTCGGTATGGAAGGTGTGGATGGTGCGGTCCTTGAACGCGGCAATCGTTGTTTCGAGAAAGCCGCCTTCGTTCAGCGTATCGCTGTGCAGCGCGACCTGGATATCCATGGCATCGGCCACGGAAAGGCAGTTGTCGATGGCGGCCGGCGTGCTGCCCCAGTCTTCGTGCAGCTTGAGGCCGATGGCGCCCGCCCTCACCTGCTCCTCCAGCGGCAGCGGACGGCTGACATTGCCCTTGCCCAGAAAGCCCAGGTTCATCGGGAATGCATCCGCCGCCTGCAGCATGGAATGGATGTGCCACGGACCCGGCGTACAGGTGGTGGCTGCGGTCCCCACTGCGGGACCGGTACCGCCGCCGATCATGGTAGTGACGCCGCTCATCAAGGCCTCTTCGATCTGCTGCGGGCAGATGAAGTGAATATGGCTGTCGATGCCGCCGGCCGTGACGATCATGCCTTCGCCGGCAATGATCTCGGTGGCGCCGCCAATGGCCATGGTCACGCCGGGCTGGATGTCCGGRTTGCCGGCCTTGCCGATGGCSGCGATCAGCCCGTTTTTCAGGCCAATGTCGGCTTTCACGATGCCCCAATGATCCAGGATCACGGCATTGGTGATCACGGTATCCATCACCTCCGCATGGGCGCGCTGCGATTGCCCCATGCCGTCSCGGATCACCTTGCCGCCGCCGAAYTTCACYTCCTCGCCRGGRATGGCAAAGTCTTTCTCGACTTCGATGAACAGTTCCGTATCGGCCAGGCGGATGCGGTCCCCGGTGGTGGGACCGTACATCTCGGCGTAGGCGCGGCGCGTGATGGATGCCATGGGTGGCCTACTCCTTCAGTTTGCCCTGCACCTGGGCGCTGAATCCCCACACCTCGCGGTCGCCATCGAGCTTGACCAGTTCGACGGTGCGCTTCTGGCCGGGTTCGAAGCGTACGGCGGTGCCGGCCGCAATATTCAGCCGCATGCCGTACGCTTTCCAGCGTTCGAAATACAGCGCCGAGTTCACTTCAAAGAAATGGAAATGGGAGCCGACCTGGATGGGGCGGTCACCACGATTTTCCACCGTCACGCTGACCGTTGTGCGGCCAGCATTGAGGCTGATGTCGCCGGGCTCAAGTTTGTATTCGCCGGGAGTCATGATGCATTCCATGTTGATTTATCAGGGGATGGGTTGATGGACGGTCACCAGCTTGCTGCCGTCCGGAAAAGTGGCTTCGACCTGGATGTCGGGAATCATGTCGGCGATGCCGTCCATCACATCGTCACGGGTCAGGATGCGCGTGCCCTCGGCCATCAGTTCGGCCACGCTCTTGCCGTCGCGCGCACCTTCCATGATGGCGGCGCTGATCAGCGCGACGGCTTCGGGATAGTTCAGTTTCAGGCCGCGTGCGCGGCGCCGCTCCGCCAGCAGGGCGGCGGTGAAAATCAGGAGTTTGTCCTTCTCGCGGGGTGTCAGGTCCATGGGCTTTCCTATGTATGCCAGCTGCGCAGCGGCGTGGCGGCGCGCTGCATCACATGCGGACGCAGCACGCGCCAGGCATCCAGCATCAGGGCACGCGCCGCTTCGCTGTCGTCGCCGATATGGCGTACCACCAGCAGGTTCCTGAGCAGGGAGGCGCCGAAATGCGGCCCGCCGATGGCGCGTACTTCCTGAAGGGCGCTGATGGACAGCGACGCGCCGACCGCCAGCATCGTTGCGCACACGGACTGGCCACGCAGGCCGAAACGGCTGCGCAATGCCTCGGGCGTGATGACGCCCTGCTCCCACCAGAGCAGCTTGCCGCCGCGCCGGATGCGGCAGCGCTGCGCCACGCGGCCGGAGCGGAAGCGCTCGCCTGATGCGCGGCGCCCCAGGCAAATAATGTCGCAGCCTATATAGCTGGCGTCCGCATTCAGCTCGACGTCGTGCTCCAGTTCGGCGATGGTTTCGTCGTAGAAGATGGCTTCCTGCGGCAGCCATTCGATGGCGGCGCGGCCGGCTGCGTGCAGACTGACCTGCTGGCGCGAGACCTTGCCGTTGGCGCGATACCACTTGGCGGCGCCCGGCGTGGTCAGCACGGCATGGGTGCCGGCCGCAGCCTGCACCGCAATGTCGAGATGGTCGCCGCCCACCACGCCGCCCGGTGGATGCACCACGATGGCATGACAGACTTGCTGGTCTTCGGGATAAAGAGGTTTCTGGACGCGCAGCGGACCGTGGTGCTCGCGCCGGGTCAGGCGCGTGGCGCCATGTGCATGGGTGAAGCCGAGCGCGAGCCTGGCGTGCCAGGCCTCATGCTGGCTGTGGTTGCTGTCGTGCTGTACGGTGCTGTCGCGCATACACCAAGTAGTGCAATATGCGTGCCATGCTGCAACACCCTACAGTCGGGGATTTCCGCACCAGCCGGGGGCGGCGCACCACACTGGTGCGCCGCCCCCGGCAAAATTTCACTCTTTCGGGTATGGACTCTTGCCGCCGTCAGCAATGAAGGCATCGATGCGTGCCTGCAAAACCGGCAGCGGCACCGAGCCCAGTTCCAGCACGGTGTCGTGGAAAGCGCGGATATCGAACTTGTCGCCCAGCGCGGCTTCCGCTTTCTTGCGCGCATCGATGATGGCCATCTCGCCCAGGTAGTAGGACAGCGCCTGGCCCGGCCACGAAATATAGCGGTCCACTTCCGTTTCCACTTCATGCGCGGACAGTGCCGTATTGTCGAGCAGGTACTTCTGCGCCTGCTCGCGCGTCCAGCCCTTGGCGTGGATGCCGGTGTCGACCACCAGACGCGATGCGCGCCATGCCTGATAGCTCAGCATGCCGAACACTTCATACGGCGTGTCGTACATGCCCATCTCGCTGCCCAGGCGTTCCGAGTACAGCGCCCAGCCTTCGCCAAAGGCGGAGATGTAGGCATTGCGGAATGGCGGTCGGCCCTTCTGCTCCAGCGCGATCGGCATCTGGAATGCGTGGCCCGGCGCCGACTCATGCAGGGTCAGTGCTGGAAGGCTGTACAGCGCGCGCGCCGGCAGATTGTAGGTGTTGACCAGGTAGACGCCGGGACCGCCGCGGCCCGAGGTGTAGTAAGGCGCCTGCTCCGGCGGCACCGGAATGATGCCGAAGCGGCTGCGCGGCAGGCGGCCGAAATACTGGCTCACTTTGCCGTCGAATTTTTTCGCGATCCAGGCCGCGCGCATCAGCAGCTCTTCCGGCGTCTTGGCGTAGAACTGCGGATCGCTGCGCAGGAATTGCAGGAAGGCCGGCAGATCGCCTTTGAAGTCCACCTGCTTCATCACCTGCAGCATCTCGCCGCGGATCTTGGCCATTTCATCGAGGCCGATCTGGTGGATCTGGTCCGCGCTCAGATTGGTGGTGGTGAACTCGACGATCTTCGAGTGGTAGTAAGCCTTCCCGTCCGGCAGGCTTTCGGCGGCCAGTGCTTCGCGTGCATGCGGCACGTATTCCTCGCGCATGAATTTCAGCAGCTTGAGGTGAGCCGGGATCACGGATTCATTGATGGCCTTCAGCGCCGCTTCGCGCAGCCTGGCCTGTTCCGCGGCCGGAATGGTGGCCGGCATCTGCTTGAACGGTGCGAAGAACACCACCTCTTCCGGCTTGGCTTCGGTGACGGAGGTCAGCGAGCCATCGCGGCCTTGCAGCGTCACCTTGGGCGGCGTGAAACCGCGCTTCAGGCCCGTGCGCATATTGGCCACCTCTTCATCGAAGTAGCGCGGCATGTCGTTCAGCTGCACGATGTAATTGCGGTAGTCCTCCAGCGTACGGAAGGACTTGCGCGCTTCGCCTGCGATGTTCGACCAGAACGAGGAATCCGCGTTCAGCGGCATTTCGTATTCGTGGAAACGCTGGTTCTCCAGCAGGGCCGCAATCTGCGCGCGATACACCGCGTAGTTGATGCGTTCCGGCGCCGACAGCTGCGTTGCCTTGACCATATCGAGCTGCTTCAGAATGCCTTCCCAGTATTGCTGGCGTTTCAGCTGAACGGCCGGATCGACCTGCGGCAGGAAGGGACRCACGCCGTGCTGGTCGTCCTCATCATCTTCCATGCGCTGCTGCAGGCGCCATTGCCATTCGGCTTTGTAAATGCTGGTGAATTTCTGATCTGCCGCGTTGGTGGCAGCGGCGTAGGCGGGGTTGGATGCGGCGTAGGCGATGGCAATTGCGGCACACAGCTTTTTCATTGGTCTCCCTGTTCTGGTCTTGATTACAGATTCGGCAGTGTACGCTTTTCCCGTAATAAAGTGGTGAATTCCTCGGCCGGCATCGGGCGCCCATAGAAGTAGCCCTGCATCTCGTCGCAGCCGTGGGTCTTCAGGAAGGCCGCCTGCTCGCGGGTCTCCACGCCCTCCGCAATCACGCGCATGCCCAGGT
>NZ_JBFRDW010000490.1:0-4619 GCF_052113985.1 Pseudoduganella sp. RAF53_2
CTGCTGGATGGCGTGGATATCCGCAACTATGCGGTGTCCGACTACCGCCGCAATATCGGCCTGGTGCTGCAGGAGCCTTTCCTCTTCTTCGGCACCATCGCCGAGAACATCGCTTACGGTAAGCCGGAAGCCACGCGCGCCGAAATCATGGCTGCCGCTCGCGCGGCCCACGCGCACGACTTCATCCTGCGCCTGCCGCAGGGCTACGATTCGATCGTGGGCGAGCGCGGACAGGGCTTGTCCGGCGGTGAACGCCAACGTATTTCGATTGCCCGTGCACTGCTGATCGATCCGCGCATCCTGATCCTCGACGAAGCCACAGCGTCCGTCGACTCCGAAACCGAAAAAGAAATCCAGAAAGCGCTGGACAATCTGGTGGCGGGCCGCACCACGATTGCGATTGCGCACCGCCTATCCACGCTGCAGCGCGCCAACCGCCTGGTGGTGATGGACCGCGGCCAGGTTGTAGAAGAAGGCCCGCACGAAGAATTGATGGCGCGCGAAGGCGCCTACTACCGCCTGTATCAGGCACAGGCACGTAACGTCGATACCGACCTGGATGACAAAGCAAACACCCGCCATGACGATAACTAATTTCACCCTGCACCGCGACAGCTTCGGCCGCCTGAACCTGACCGACGCCGCAGGCACGCTGTACGAAAACGTGGCGCCGGTACGCGCTTTCCCGATCCAGGCGCCGGAAGAAGGCCTGTCCCTCGTCAACACCGATGGCAAGGAGATCGCATGGCTCGATCACCTGTCCGACCTGCCATCCGAGCAGGCGGACATGGTGCGCGAGGACCTCGCGGGCCGCGAGTTCATGCCGGTAATCCAGACGATCCAGAGCGTGACCAGCTACGCCACACCCTGCACCTGGAAGGTCAAGACCGACCGCGGCGACACGGAATTCGTGCTGCGCGGCGAAGAAGATATTCGCCGCATTGKCTCGGTGTCGCTGCTGGTGTCCGACACCCACGGCATCAACTTCCTGATCCGCGACCAGTTCAATCTGGATAAGCACAGCAAGAAAATCCTCGACCGCTTCCTCTAAATTTCTGTTCGAAACAGGATGACGGCGTCGCCGGCAATGGTGACGCTTTTCGGCGCGCCGCCGCTTACGGCCACGCGCACATACACGATGCCGTCGCGGCGCATGGCGTGGCCCTGATGTCCCTCGAAGTTCAGTTCGTGCTCACCGTGCGGCATCAGACTGTGCTTCACCAGGTAGGCGCCCAGCGGGCCGTTGGCGTTACCCGTGACCGGGTCCTCGGCAATGCCGATCGCCGGTGCGAACATGCGGCCATCCGTGCGCTGCGCGCCGCTGATCACAAACGGAAACCAGCCGTTGCAGCCAAGTTCAGCGCTTAACGCCGCCAGCGCTTGCATGTCGGGCTTGATGGCGTCCAGCGGATAGTTGTCGCGCAGCGGCACCATGACCTTTGAATGACCAGTCGACACCACCTGCACCGGCTGTCGGCCGGGCATCGGCGCCAGGGCTGCTGCGCCGACTTCCAGCCGCAGCGCGCGCGCAATCCTCTCGCGCCACGTATCGTCCAGCGGCGGACCAAAGCTGATTGCACCCTGCTCGATCTCGATCCGCCAATCGCCGCCATCGCGCACAGCAGTTACGCGTTGCAGTCCCGCGCCGGTGCGCTGGATAAGGCTGGGCTTCGCCGCCGATCCGGCCACGGCACTACGAACATGCGCCAGAGCGTAGTGCGCTGCGATGGTCGCATGCCCGCACACCGGCACCTCCACAGTCGGCGTAAAGAAGCGCACCCACACGTCGTGATCCGGCGCGGTTGGACGAAGCACGAACGCCGTCTCCGAATGTTTGAGTTCGCGCGCAATGTCCTGCATCTCCGCTTCGGACAGCCCATCCGCATCCAATACAACGCCAGCCGGGTTGCCGCGGAAGCGCGTACGAGTGAAAGAATCGATATGAAAGAGCTGGGGCATGACATCTCCTTATGCAAAGCCCCAGCATAATTGTGCTCATGACTAGCAACAATACTGATGATTATTGATACACTCTCTCGTAAATCGGGAGAATCATGAGCACTCTAGACGACTATGCGACATTCATCGCCATCCTGGACGGCGGTTCGCTGACGGAGGCCGCCAGGCGTACCGGCCGTTCGCTGCAAGCGGTAAGCCGCTCGCTGGCCGAACTGGAAGCGGAAATCGGTACACAGCTGATTCAGCGCACCACGCGCCGCCTGCAAGCCACGCCTGCCGGCGCAGCCTTCCTTGAGCGTATTCGGCGCGCGCTGGCCGACATCGAAGCGGCTCGCGAATCTGCCCGCCGCGACGGCGACAACCCGCGCGGCAAGCTGCGCGTGGCAGCGCCTGTGCTGTTCGGCGCGACATGGCTCACGCCAATGGCCGCCAGTTTCATGCAGCGCTGGCCTGAAATCGACGTGGAATTAGTGTTGAGCGAACGGCATGCCGACCTGGTCGCCGACAAGCTGGATCTGGCAATCCGCGTCGGTGAACTTCCGGATTCTTCATTAAAAGCGCGCAAGCTGGCGCAGCTACGCCGTGTGTTCTTTGCATCGACGGCGTGGATTCAGCAACACGGCCGTCCGCCACACCCGGACGAACTCGCCGCCCTGCCCTGCGTCCTGCGCAACACAGGCGCAGACCGCAAGCAATGGCCCGCCACGATCGGCGGCAAAATTCATCACATCAAGGTAAAAGGCCCATTCAGCGCGAACGATGCCGCCGCAGCCAACGAAGCTGTCGCCTGCGGACTCGGCGCCGGCATGGCGCCTTTCTGGCAAATACGGAAAATGCTGGACGAAGGCCGCGTCGAAATCATTCTGCGGGAATTTGAGCCGCCGCCAGTGCCGATTCACGCGCTATGGCCGAGCGGCCGCGCGCTCCCTGCACGTACACGGCTATTCGTCGACCACCTGGCCGTGCAATTTAGTGCAGTACGCTGGTAATCAGGCTGCCCGTGCCACCGGGATGACGTCGGCTGCCATACCGCTGGACAGCGCCTCAAGGCGTGGACGATCAAGAATCTGAAGATCGCGGTTATTCAGCGCGATCAGGCCATCGCCGCGCAAACGCGCCAGCTGACGGCTCACGCTTTCCACGGTCAAGCCAAGATAGCCCCCGATGTCCTCACGCGACATGCGCAGCTGGAAGGTGGTGGACGACAAACCGCGCTGCGCATAACGGCCGGAGAGATTCAAGAGGAAAAGCGCCATGCGCTGCTCGGCGCGCATRTGGCTCAGGAACAGCATCACCGACTGCTCGCGTTGAATCTCGCGRCTCATCGTGCGATGGAACTGCTGCAGCAGCACTGGCACCTGCATGACCAGCTCCTGCAGCCGGGCGAATGGAATYTCGCAGACTTCACTGTCCTCCAGCGCCACTGCATCGACCGTATGCATGCCACCGCCGATGGCTTCCATTCCCAGCAAATCGCCGGCCATGTGAAAGCCGCCAATCTGCTGCTCGCCGCGCTGATTGACCTGCGAAGTCTTGAAATGACCGAAACGCACCGCAAACAGGCTGTTGAAAGGCTGGCCGGCGGCATACAGACGCTCATCGCGCGGCACACGGCGGCGTCGGGCAATGATCTGGTCCAGACGGGCCACATCATTGTCATTCAGGCCTTGTGGCAGGCAAAGCTTATTAAAACTGCACAGCGAGCACTTCGCGACGGTCTTCATTTTGCGGCTCCAGATAATCGGCACCGCCAGTATCGCCGCTGGCCGCCCGGAAGAATATCGGGCTCCCCATGCAGTTCATGTAGGGCTTCCCCTACAAACTCAAATCAGGCCGTGTTCCAGAGCGTAGCGCGTGAGCTCCGCATTGCTCGCCATACCCATTTTGTCAAGAATGCGGCTGCGATAAGTCGTCACCGTATTGGGGCTCAGGTGCAGCAGTTCGCCGATGCGCACCAGGGATTCACCTGCCGCGATCATCTTCAGCACCTCCAGCTCACGGTTGGACAGATTTTCGTGATCGCCGGTCGCACCGCCGCCGACCAGGYTTGCCAGCTTTTCCAGCAGCGCCGGACTCACGTGCTTGCCACCCGCCGCCGCCTTGCGCACCGCTTCAATCAAGGTGGACGTCGGCGCGTCCTTGGTCAGATAGCCCGACGCGCCGAGCTTCAGCGCGCGCACTGCGTAAATCTCTTCGGAGTAGGTACTCAAAATCAGCACCGCCATGCGCGGGTATTCATTGCGCAGGCATTTCAGCAGATCGAGTCCATTCTTGCCCGGCATTTTGATGTCGACCAGCGCCACATCAAACTTGCGCTCAGCCACGCGCTCCATGGCCTCCACCGCATTGCTTGCCTCGCCATCGACGCTGATGTCCGCAGCAGTACCGAGCATCAGGCGTACGCCGTTGCGTGCGATGGCGTGGTCGTCCACCAGCAGAACGCTGATCTTGTCAGTCATGGTGCGCCTCCAGCGGCAGACGCAATTGCAGCAGCGTGCCTTGTCCCGGCGTCCCGGTGATGGTCAGTTCGCCGCCAAAGCCGCGCGTCCTTTCATGCATACCCAAAATTCCCCACGATTCCTTATCCAGCAAGCGCGTCTTGTCGATGCCTTTGCCGTTGTCTTTCACCGTCAGCAGCACTGCGCCGCCATCACGCGCTG
>NZ_JBFRDW010000491.1:0-4615 GCF_052113985.1 Pseudoduganella sp. RAF53_2
GCGTGGACTACAATGAGATCCGGCCTCACATGGCTCTCAAAGACCAGACGCCAACGGAATACGCTCGGAGAACGGTTTCTGGAGGGCTTGAAGGCCATTGACCGACCAAATTCTCGGCCCCGAAATGTCCATGTAATCCAAGCGGATCAAGTGCCCCCGTCCAGCCAAGCGAACGTGTCCTGTCGCACGTTGCACGCGCTCGGCCCTTCGAGCGTGCGCCCTCGCAGCCTTTTTTCTCCGGCAGGGGGATGGTGCAGATATTGATAACAATCGTGTCCAACCGCTGCTAGACTGGTTCGCGGAATGTCAATCCCGAATCCACACAAGACCTTGGGAAGATTCAGAAGGCCATTTCTTTGCGTCTCTGACGACTGGCCCGTTTCGGTGGGCTTTTTTTTATGTTCGCCGCCGCCACCAAGCATCCTTTCGCCACCAATGACAGCTTTAGCGGAAATACCCAAAGTCTGGCACAGATGACTTGGTCTCTTGGAACTGCGGGCCCGATGGGCGGGTGATTCTCTTCTACGCGTCGTCGTCCACCRCTCCGTGGCCATGCACGCGATCTCGTCCGAGCCTGTACCGCAAGCCCAAACCCGCACCGTGGTGAATAGAGCGTATTGATGTGTGGCGAAAGCAGAGTTGAACCATGTGGCAATAGCAGCGTGAGTAACGCATGCACTAACGCCAAGCGTTCGCCGCCCGCCCCCATGCTCATACTCCCCAACCTGATCCCATGTGGCGCCTTCCAGCAAGGCGTACCGCGTGCAGAGGTACCCAACTGCCGAACGTTGGACGGCGCGCAACTGGACCTGTCAGTAGGGCGTCAGTTGCATTGGGTCATGGGTGACATGCGTATTCGGCGCCTGGCAGATATTTCCACCCTTCCGCGCCCTTCTTCGCGCGGCCACCATTAATGTGCTGGTGGCTTGGTACGCCGTTTTTGGCGATACATTTCTGTGTCGGCGCGCAGCAAGTAGTCTGGCAGCGAATCTTCACCATGCATATCGCAATTGATCACGCCGATGCTGAGCGACAGTGCGAAGCCGTCTTGTCTGCCAATGTTGAATTGTGCAGTCTTTTCCTTGATACGTTCGACGATTGCACGCGGCGTCGCATTGTCAAATGTGAAGGCTGCAAACTCATCGCCACCAACCCGCCCGACCACATCCGCATGCCGGAAGGCGCTATTGAAGACATATGCCGCAGCACGTATCAACTCATCTCCAGCGGCATGGCCAAACTTATCGTTAATTAACTTTAAGCCGTCCACATCCGCGAAGATCACGGCGCACGCTAATTCCTGGCGACGCGCAATTAACAAGCACTGTTGCGACTTCGCGAGGAATCCACGACGATTCTGCAAGCCGGTCAATTCGTCCCGCGCCGCCAGCTCACACGCTTCCATCCTTCCACATTCACTTGCACGAAGCTCTTCGATGTGACGGGACTGCGTTGCAGCTAATATCTCGCCTCGTTCTTCTTCCCTGTGCAATTGCTCCAACAGCTGGGTGAGACGCACTCCAGCCAATTCTGCCATACACGGAAGCAGCTTGAGGGCATGTCGTCGCACAGCGTGCTCGACAGGTGCCTGCCATACCAATCCAATGTAGCCGCGACTGTGTTCCGCAGTGAATGGCGCGACAACAAGTTTGCCGCCGTCCAGCGTCTGGGCATCAGACGGCAAACCAGCCGCGCCGTTGATGGATTCGCGTAGCCTTCCGCACACTTGATGATCTAACTCAAGGCAGGCGCCCTCGCGCGACGTATCCAGGAAATAAGCGCTATCGCCACTGTCACAGTCACTGTTGGTAATGATCAGAACCGCATCCGGCCGTAACGCCGTTCCATGTTCGATGGCACGCATAACGGCTTCCACGCTGTCGGCGAACATGAGTGCCTTAGCCACCCGAAGCAGYATCGTGAGCTCACCCTTTGTCGACTGGTGCGGCATACCAGCCCCCCCTTCCCCTGCGCCTTCGTCCAGCGCTCGTCCTTAGGTTATCGCTGCCGAACCGGCATGCTTTCAACCTTAATCCTCACCATTACACCCAAATATAAAACGCTGCCAAACTATTGGCGGTGCTGCAGCATTGCCACGACACCAGCAACCGGCTATCCCAAGCGTAATGCTCCTTTCACCACGCACTTCAACATCTTGACGCCATGGCGAATGATCGCCTTTTCTTCATAGAATAATGCTAGGTGCACATGGCGCAGCGTTGTATAGTGGGTTTACTGTGTATAAGCATCTCACATAACCGATGGACTCTGTCCTGACTTGCCGTTCTCGGCAACGCCTGTCCGATTCCCCGCTTATTGACCTCGCCTGTTGGCACCAGCCACCAGGCAATGCCCGGATTCCGACTTTCCTATGAGGTTCCATCATGACATCGCATACCGGCATCGTAAAATGGTTCAATCCAGGCAGAGGCTTTGGTTTCATCACACCAGACGCCGGCGGTCCTGACGTGTTTGTCCACTTCGAGGACATCCGAGTGGAAGGGTTCAAATCGTTGAGTGAAAATCAGAAGGTCTCGTTCGAACGTAGCCCAAGTCCAAAAGGCGAAAAGGCAACGAATGTGTGCCTAGTGTAGCCACTTTGGGACGACGATTGAAGTTGAGCTTCGCCCTTTATCATCAAGGTCTTGAGCGCGATCTTGCGTTGCCATCTGCATCGTCAGGCAGACAAGGAGATGTCGCGCACTTGCTACGCTTATCAATACCTGAGCTTTGTTGGCAGTCGACATCCGCATTACGCACACCCAGCCGCCAGCGCCCCATCGTTGATTACATACGGCGTCGTCAAAGCAAAGGAGCAGCGCAAACCGGATCGCGCCCGATTAGTGCGAGCCGCCGGATGTGAGACYAGCAACCGGCGGCTTCACTTGCGGCGGCACGCGCCTGCGTGACTAGGCCTCTGATTGGCGGGACAACGCAACTGCGGCGCCTATAGGAGCGAATGAGTCTAGGGAGATTGGCCTTAGGCGCCCTCAATATAGTAACCACACATGCAAACAATGGAAACAATTTCTGCTGCGTCCTGACGCTTGAGAAGAATGTCCCGCACCAGTGCAATCTGCGCGCGACTTGGGATAATTTCAGTTGCACTATGCTCCATCCAAGCGGTTAACACTGCCTTCAGTTCCACCGCTGGCAGTGTCGCAACATCTCGCTGCGTCGGCACGCTGGTCGACGGCGGATTGCGCTGTCCCACAGTTCGGCGCTGGGCGGCCGCAATGTTCTCTTCCGGAACGCCAAAGAATCGCTCATTATCAGCCATGCTACCCACCAGTGGTTTCGGAACAGACAATCAGGATAACAGTTATTCATTATGCCGGCACTCCCTTGTGGACAGATAAAAGCCCCCCTTGAACTGGAAAACGTTCGAGCTATCTCCGTACGACCTGAGCAACGGGCGCATCATATGCCGTGATAGGGAAAAACGCAGCACTGCAACGCGCAATGCCACCGCCGCCGATGAACCGCGGTGGTGCTACCAGGGTCCGTCACGGGAAGGCAGCCGTGTAAGCACGTTCCGCTCCGCCTGCATCCTAGCCTGCCGCGTCTTCAGGCCTCATTGCGTCGTCGAGAGAGTGAAACTGGCAACACTCGCGTGCAAACCACTGGCGGCACGCTGCAGTTGGTGAACTGCTTGGCTCGCCACCTGCAGCGATTCCACGGATTGTTGCGAGGCATCGCTGAGTTGGGACATTGTGTCGGAAATTTGCGTCGCACCGACCGACTGCGACTGCATGCCCTGCAACACCATATCGAACTGCGGCACCAGCTTCTGCACTTCCTCCATCACACGGGACAGCTGCAGCGACACGCGACGCACTTCGGTAACACTGCGGCGTATTTCTTCAGAAAATTTGTCCATACCCATGACGCTGGCCGACACGGCCGACTGCATCTCCTTGAGCATCTGCTCAATGTCCCACGTCGAGACCGACGTCTGGTCTGCCAATCGTCGGATCTCCGACGCGACAACCGAGAAGCCGCGCCCTGCTTCGCCGGCCTTCTCTGCCTCGATCGCCGCATTCAGCGACAGAAGATTGGTCTGGTCTGCCACTTTGGTGATGGTAACCAACACGCTGTTGATGTTGCTCGCCTTCTCCGATAACGCTGCCAGCTTCGCGTTGATGGTATTGGTGGCCGCAACAATGTCCTGCATGGTGCCGTCCATACGCATCAGATCACCCTTCGCCTGCGCCGTAGCGGTGGTAGTGTAGTCGGCAACAGCTACTGCATCCTCCATTGTTTTCAAAAGATGAGTCGTGTTGGCCGATATTTCCTTCGTGGTGCTCAACACTTCAAGCGAAGTCTGGGCATGCTCCACGCCGGTTGCCTCCAGCTGTCTGGCCGATGCTGCGATTTCCGTCGCCGACGTCGTCACCTGAATGCCGGCCTTTTGCACATTGTCGATGAGCGCACGCAGATTAGCGAGCATCTTGGCCAGGCCATCGCCCAACTGGCCGATGGCGTCGCTCCCCGTCACGTTGACCTGCCCGGTAAGATCACCTACCGTCGCCCGGGACACGACGACCAACAGCGCATCAACTTTCGATTTCAGAAGAGATGCTGCCGCGACCTCTTTGCCAAGACTTTCCTGGAT
>NZ_JBFRDW010000492.1:0-4604 GCF_052113985.1 Pseudoduganella sp. RAF53_2
GTCTGGGCCTGGCGTTCACGCCCTGCGTGCTGCCGATGGTGCCGATTCTGTCCTCGATCATCGTGGGGGAGGGCGCCCGCGGCAACCGTTCGCGCGGTCTGGCGCTGTCGATCACCTATTCTCTGGGGATGGCCATCGTCTACACCGCGCTGGGTGTGGCGGCTGGCCTGATCGGGGAAGGCCTTTCTGCTGCGCTGCAAAATCCGTGGGTGCTGGGCGCCTTCGGCATCGGCATGGCCGGCATGGCCTTGTCCATGTTCGGTGTGTATGACCTGCAGGTTCCGGCCGGGATGCAGAGCCGTCTGGCCAGCGCATCGAATCGCCAGTCCGCCGGCAAGCTGGCGGGCGTGTTCGTCATGGGCGCCATCTCGGCCCTGATCGTCGGTCCTTGCGTCGCTGCGCCACTGGCGGGCGCCCTGGTCTACATCAGCCAGACCCGCGACGTGGTGATCGGCGGCGGCGCGCTGTTCTCGATGGCGGTTGGCATGAGCGTGCCGCTGATTCTGGTTGGCGTATCGGCGGGCACATTACTGCCGCGCGCAGGCGCCTGGATGAATTCAGTGAAGAAGTTCTTTGGCGTATTACTGCTGGCAATGGCCTGGTGGCTGGTATCGCCGGTAATTCCGGCGRCTGTTCAAATGGCGGGCTGGGTAATTCTGGGATTTGCGTACGGGATTTACCTATTGCGTGCCCGCGGCAATTGGCTGCCGAAAGTCATTGGCGCCGTATTTGTCATTTTCGGCGCGGCGCAATTAGTCGGCGTGGCGACGGGCGGACGCGATCCCCTGGCGCCGCTGGCGCATTTGACCGGCGGCGCCGATCACCATGTCAAATTCACCGGTATTAAAAACAGCGCCGATCTGGATGCGGTATTGGCCAATACCGGCGGTAAAACCGTACTGCTCGATTTTTATGCCGACTGGTGCGTGTCCTGCAAGGAAATGGAAAAGCTGACTTTTGTCGAACCGGCTGTTCAGCAGAAATTGACGAATACGATTCTGCTGCAAATCGATGTCACGGCGAATAATGAAGACGATAAAACCATGCTGAAGCGTTTCGGTTTATTCGGACCGCCGGGAATTATCCTGTTCAATCAGCAAGGTCAGGAAATTGCGGATTCCCGGGTCATTGGTTTCCAGGACAGCGGCAAGTTCAGCAAGTCGCTCGACAAGTTGAACTGATCGAGCCGGACCAAACGAGGAGGGCGCCTGCGGGCGCCCTTTCTTTTTGCTAGTGATGAGCTCAAATCTGGTGCGATCACGCCAATCTTTGGCATGAGATGACGAAAAAAGAGCCGAACCAGCTTGCGCCGGCTCGGCCATAAGCACCAAAGAGCAAAGAAAACGGGGGGGCTTAGCCTTGTTTCTTGTCAGCTGGACCGTGTTGACTCCAGCGGCCGTGACGGGCATGGCTCATGGCTTGGTCGAAGGTCTTCTGCTGTTCAGGCGTCAGCGTTGCGTAGAAGGTTTTCAGCGCGGCCAGATGATTTTCCATCTGGGTGATATGCGTTTTGGAGAATTCAATCCGCTTTTCCATTTTTTCCGGCGTGCTCAGATTTTTAAATGAAGCAAAATCCGGACGGGTGGTTGGAATATCGGCCTTAATGGCAGCGGCATAAGTTTGCCAGCCGGCTTCCTGCGATGAATTCAATTTCAGCGCATCATGCAATTTCTGCAGACGCTTATCCAGACGCGCGGACATTTGCGCGGGATCGAATTTGGTCGCCGCATATTGACGGTGCGGAGTATCCTGCGCTTGTGCGGAGAATGCCACGGAGCCCAGGCTGATGACAGCAGCGCCTACGACGAAAGCTTTACGCAAGGTATTCATAAGAAAATCCTTATCTCAAATTCGTGGAACCAATTCCACGGCACTTGGACACATCTTCTCAGCAGCCTGTTTCAGCTAAGTGTCCTCAGCGACACTTTTTGTATCCAAGTGTTTCGTGATTTCCCGTCAACAATATGCCAATTGTCGATATGAATAACTTGCCTTTTCAGCAAGCGGCAGTTTTGTAACGTACTGTATCAATGCCCGATATTTAAACATGACGATACAAACTGCTTACCTGCCACCCCCGATGCAAGGGATAATTGTGGGCATGGAAAATGCCACGAATATCCTCATCGTCGACGACGACCGTGATATCCGCACTTTGTTGCAGGATTATCTGGAAACTAACGGCTACCGCACCCAAGGCTCGGGGGACGGCAGCGGCATGTGGAAACTGCTGGATGAGTCCAAGCCGGACCTGATCGTGCTCGACCTGAATCTGCCGGGCGAGGATGGCCTGACCCTGTGCCGCAAACTGCGTGCGCATTCCAACCTGCCGGTGATCATGCTGACCGCCCGCAGCGAACCGCTGGACCGCATCCTCGGCCTCGAAATGGGCGCCGACGATTATCTGCCCAAGCCTTTCGAGCCGCGCGAATTGCTGGCCCGCATCCGTTCCGTGCTGCGCCGCACCACGGCGAGCGCCGCATCGGGTACCGAAAAGGCCAGCCAGATCCGCTTCTCGGGCTGGATTCTGGATTTGACCGCCCGTCACCTGCTCAATCCGCAGGGCACGGTCATCATGCTGTCCGGCGCTGAGTTCCGTCTGCTCAAGGTTTTCCTGGAGCATCCGAACCGCGTGCTGAACCGCGACCAGCTGCTGAACCTGACCCAGGGCCGGGACGCCGACCCTTTCGACCGTTCCATCGATATTCAGATCAGCCGCCTGCGCCAGAAGCTGGGTGAAGACGCCCGCTTGCCTCAGATCATCAAGACCGTGCGTAACGGCGGCTACGTGCTGGCCGGCCCGGTTGCTGTGGAGCCATCGGCGTGATTCCTTTCTGGAGGTCCATGACGGGCCGCGTGTTTCTGGTACTGATGCTCGGTATCGTCGCCTCCGCTGCCCTGACGCAATGGCTGGCGGTGAACGAACGCCAGCGCACACTGGAGCGTTATCGCGGCTTCCATGCGCTGGAGCGTGCCGAGCAGATCATTGCGACCACCGATGTGGTGCGTCCCGAGTCGCGCGACCAGTACCTGAAAGTGGCCAGCAAGGGCGCGATCAAGCTGGAAGTGGCGCGCGGCCACGAAGAATCCCAGGAGCTGAGTGAATTCGGCGCGACGCTGGCTAATCGCCTCGGTCCCGAATACAAGTTCACTTCGCTGGTGGACAAGCCGGAGAGCTGCGACCGCCCGCGCACCTCCTATTCCACCTTCGCCATGTTTGCCCCGCAGCTCATCCCCTATCGCGGCGCCTGCGAATCGCTGCTGGTGGAAATGCCGGATGGCCAGATGCTGAAGCTGTCCATTCTGCCGCCGCGCCCGCCGCCACCGACCGGCCACAACGAATACGCCGCCTTCGTGCCTTTCCTGCTGAGCATTGCCGTGCTGGCCTACCTGGTGGCGCGCATGGCCATGACGCCATTGAAGCGCCTGGCCAAGGCCGCAATGAATCTCGGTAACGACATCAACCACCCGCCGGTCGAAATCACCGGCTCCAACGAAATCCGCCAGGCCAGCGCCGCCTTCAACGCCATGCAGGCGCGTATCCGCCAGCACATCGCCCAGCGCACGGAAATGCTGGCCGCCATTACCCATGATTTGCAGACGCCGCTGACCCGCATGCGCCTGCGCCTGGAAAAAGTGCGGGATGAAGACTTGCAGCAGAAGCTGCTGGGCGACCTGTCCGCCATGCAGCAGATGGTCAAGGAAGGCCTGGACCTGGCGCGCAGCATGGACACGGCCGAAGCCATGCAGAGGCTGGACCTGGATGCCTTGCTCGACAGCGTCTGTTCCGATGCCGCCGACGCCGGCCAGCAAGTCGATCTGAAGGGCCACACCGGCATGGCGCTGATGGGCCGTCCGCTCGATATTCGCCGCTGCCTGGTGAACTTGATCGATAATGCAGTCAAGTATGGCCAGCGTGCCCACGTCACCGTGGATCGGCTGGCCGGCGCCGCCCGCGTGCGCATCCGCGATGAAGGTCCGGGCATTCCCTCGGACCAACTGGCGCGCGTGTTCGAACCGTTTTACCGTCTGGAGACCTCGCGCTCGCGCAGCTCCGGCGGCACCGGCCTGGGGCTGACTATCGCCCGCAATATCGCCGAACAACATGGGGCCAGCCTGAGCCTGGCCAATCACGAAAGGGGCGGGCTGGAAGCCGTCCTCGTCGTCCCCGAATTTTACGCAGGTAAGTAGATCCTCAGTTTCTCTCTCATGATGAAAAAGAAGACATTGGCAATTCTGGTTGGTGTGGCCGCCGTGATCGGCGCTGGCGCCTGGTATTCGAACAAGGCGCCTGGCGAAGGGGGCGGTGCGCCGGCTGGCGGCGGCAAAGGTAAGGGGGATTCCGGCCCGACTACCGTGAACATTGTGGCGCCGGCGCACGAAGATGTGCCTATCACGCTGAGTGCCAATGGTACTGTTAGCCCTATCACGATGGTGGACCTGCATCCGCAAACCACCAGCACCATCGTCAAGGTACACGTAAAAGAAGGCCAGTTCGTCAAGGAAGGCGAACTGATGTTCACGCTGGACAGCCGCAGCGCTTCCGCCAATGTCGAGAAAGCCGTAGCGCAGGTCGATAAAGACCGCGCCAACCTGGTCGACCT
>NZ_JBFRDW010000493.1:0-4602 GCF_052113985.1 Pseudoduganella sp. RAF53_2
CTACCGCTAATCCGGTCCGCATTGCCTGCCTGCTGGCGGCCCTTGCCGCCACGCCGGCGCAGGCGCTTGAGCCCATGCTCACCCTCACAGCAAAATCTTCCGCAGGCCGGGTGCTGGTGACCGCGCAGTTCGAGAACCGCGGTCCGGCTCCCGTGCAAGTGCCGCGCGCACTGGCCAGCGAGAAGGAACTCACCGGCCGCTTATTCGACATCCGCGATGCGGACAGCGGCGACATCATTGAATATCAGGGCATCATGGTCAAGCGCGGCCCGCTGACGGCTGCCGATTATCTGACCCTGAAACCTGGCGCCAAACGGCGCAACACCATCGATATCACCCCCAGCTACGCCTTCAAGCCGRGCAAGCAACGCTACCTGCTCAGCTATGAAGGCGGCGCCCCCGTGACCTTCAGCCACGAGGGCAAGTAGGCTTACTGCTGCGCCGGGGTGTTCTCGCCGAAATATTCGTGCGAGTCGGCGTTGTCGATCGCCTTGGCCGGATCGCTGATCGCCAGGCTGGCCGCGCCGGACTGTCCATAGACCCAATCGTCCGTGCTGGCTACGACATTGAAGTGGCTCATTTCATGCACCAGCGTGCCGCCTTTGGAGTCCGTGCCGGTCATTGGCGCGCTCCAGAAAGCCTTGCACACGTAGATCTTGTAAGGCTGGGTTGGATAGACGTAGGCGTAATAGGTTTTCTTGCAGCCGCAATCCACCGTCACCGGTTTGGTGGCGAAAGCGTCCTTGATGGCGGCAAAGTGCTGCTTCATGGTGGCATAGCGCCCCGCGTTGTACGTGCCGAACCATTTGGTATAGCGCGGACCGGTCTTGCCTGCCGCGAGATAGGCATCGCCATCGTTCGCCATCGATTGCGCGGCGCTGACCGCCGAGGTGATCGAGGTCTGCTGCGACGTCGTGCACTTGCTGAAGGAGAGGCCCGCTGCGGCCGCCGCCGATTCCTGGCCCAGCTGCATCAGGGGCACGCTGCCGCGCGGCTTGTTCCCGTCCACCCACACGGACAGCGCTTCCGATTGCAGATCGTCGGACTGTTTATCGTCGCCGCGCAGCAACTGCTGCGATTTGCCGTGCGCCTTGCTGTGGAAGCGCACGGAATAGTCGCCCGTTACGCTCATGTTGTACATGGAGGACAGTTCGACTGTCGCGGTATAGGATTTACCTGGCTGCAGCAGGTAATAGTCGTCGGACGTGGGCGCGCCGCGCTTGGCGATCATGCCTTCATACGGCACTTTCACGCCGTCGCGCGTGACGTCGAACAGCTGCTGCTCGATTTCACCGAACGGYGTTTGCCATTTGAGGACGCTGATTGGCGCCGATGTGGTATTGATCATCGTGACGCGCACTACGACATCGTCTTGCGGGCCGAGCGTGCGCTTGTCCATGCTGATGCTGGCCGACAGGCCGCCGGGTGCTGCGCTTGCGGAGAGGGAGAGAGCTGCTGCGAAAATCGCCAAGCCAGTGTTCAGAGTCCAGCGCATTGTCGTCTCCAGAAAATGGGGGATGGAAGTCCATCCTCACACTTTCGGCGGCGGGCGTAAACCGGAATTCGTTTGCCATGCGCGGCGTTCTGCGTGCGCGCAACGGTTCTGTTCAGAACGGGACAAAACCGTCCGGCTTTGTTAAAAATGAGACGTATTAATCGAGTTGCCGGAGCAGGGCGCGCGCATCGTCCGCCTGTGCAAATCGCGTGTCGCCCGCCATCAGCTGTTCCAGTTCCTTGCGTGCGCCGGCCTTGTCGCCGGTCTTATACAGCGCCACTGCCTTGTGATAGCGGATGTCGCGGGCTTTCGGCGCCTGTATGCTGGCTTTCTGCAGGATTTGCAGGCCGCGCGCGATGTCGCCTTGTTCGACCAGAATCCAGCCCAGCGTATCCATCACGTTCGGATGGTCGCCGGCAGCGCGGTAGGCCTCCTCCGCTGCTGACAGGGCGCGTTTATCGCCCGCCTGCTGGTAGGCCCAGGCCAGGTTATTCAGGCCCGCCACGTTTTTCGGATCGCGCTTCAGCACCGTTTCAAGATATTCGGCCGCTTCCTTGTACTGCTTATCCGCCAGCATGGTTTCCGCTTTATAGAGCTGTACGCGCAGATCGTCCGGATGTACGGCGATCCACTGCACCAGACGTTTCGCGCCGTCCTGCGCCTTGCCGTTCGCGCGCAGGGCGTTGACGGATTTGATCATCAGCTCATTCGATTTCGTCAGCGCATAGGCTTTTTCGTAAGCAGCCAGCGCCGGTGCAGGCTTCTTCTGCGCCATCAGAATATCGCCTTCCAGCTGGTAGCCAGCGGATGCTTCCGGATATTTGCGTTGCAGCTGGGACGCCGTCATCAGCGCCAGTTCGTAGGAACCCTTGCGCACAAAGAGTTCCGCCTGCGCCAGCTGAGCGGCCGGGAAATCCGGCTGCATGGCCAGAGCGGTTTTCAGCGAATCCTCCGCTGCGATGTCCTTACCCATCAGGACTTGCAGCGCCGCCACCTGCATTTGCGCCTGCGCGGAACGGGGCAGGGCGAGCGCCAGTTTGCGGTAGGTTTCCAGCGCGCCCGAACGTTCGCCGTTGGCCAACTGGCTCTTGCCGAGCAAGTCCAGCAGATCGGGATTGTCGGGATGCGCCAATTGGATCTTGCGCGCGAGGTTCAGCGCTTTCTGATTGTCGCCTGTCACCAGGTACTGGGTCAGCAAGCGCACCGTAGGGTCCACGCCGTCCGGATTCGCCGCAACGGCTTTTTCCAGCCAGGCAGTGGCGTCGGCAGGCTTGTTCTCGTTGGCCGCCAGCGCCGCCATCATGGTCATGGCGTCGGTGTCGTTCTTGTTCTTTTCAAGGAATGCGTTCAGCCGCACGCGCGCGGCGTTCATCTTCTTCTCTGCCAGATCCATGCGCACCAGGTTCGACGCGGCAGGGAAGTGCGATGGCTGCAGCACCAGCGCCCGTTCGAAATCCTTGCGCGCCTGTGCAGCCTCGTTTTGCGCGAGATGGACCAGGCCTTTCAGTTCCTGCACGGTGGCGTTGTCCGGCTGCGCCTTTTCCATTTCCAGCGCGGCGGCGAGTGCCTTGTCGTAGTGTTTCAGTGCCAGCTCGGTACGCACCAGCGTGATGCCTGCCTGGGACGATTTGGCATCCAGCTTGATCGCCATTTGCAGATCGCTGATGGCCTGTTCCTGTTCACCCTTACCCAGCTTGCTCAAACCCAGCGAAGTGCGCAGACCGGCGGCCTTGGGATCGAGCGTGGCCGCTTGCTGGAAGAACGAGGTGGCGCGGCCGAAGTCCTGCACCTGCATATAGGATTCGCCCGCCAGTGCCAGCAGCTGTACGTCCTGCTGCTCGCTTTTCAGGGCCGGGGACAGGACGTTCAACGCATCCGGCGAATGCCCGCTTTGCAGCAGCGTGGCAGCCAGCATCTTGCGCGCCGCGACATTGTTCGGATTCTTGTCCAGGTATTGGCGCAAATAGTTTTCCGCCTGATGCAGGGAACCGAGGCGCAGGTTGACAGCGCCTGCCAGCAGCAGACTAGGCATATGTTCCGGCGCCACGCTGAGGACCAGGTGCAGCGACTCCAGTGCATCCGCCGGTTTTTGACGCGAGAAGTCCAGCAGGGCTTGCGTGTACACCACCAGCAGGCTGCCCGGCGTGATTTCGCGGCCCGCATCGAGGAACTTCTGGGCTTGCTCGAACTTGCCTTCGCCGAGCGCGACGAAAGCCTTGTCGACATAGGCCATGCGATGGTTCGGATTGACTTGCAGGACCTTGTCGTACAGCGCCATCGCTTGCGCAGCCTTGTTCTCGGCGCGCAGCAGGTCGCCTTTGAAGAGCAGAGCGTCCGTGTTCTGCGGCTCAGCGGCGATGGCCTGGTCGGCGTAGCCATGCGCCGCCGCTTGATCCTGCGTTGCCAGCGCAATGCGGCCCATGCCGATCAGCGCTGCCACGTATTTTGGATTCGATTGCAAAATCGCCTGGTACTGCTGGCGCGCCGCATCGGTCTGCTCCAGGGCCAGCAAGGCATCTCCGCGTACGGAGGCCAGTTCCGGYTCGTTACCTTTGGCGGCTTTCTCGGTTTCGTCCAGCGACTTCTGGAATTGACCCTGAATCAGCAGGGCACGCGCCAAGACCGGCATGGCTTTTACCGGAGGGAGTCCCTGCTCGATGGCCTTGCGGATTTCCTTTTCGGCGGACGGGCCGTCGCCGGCCTCGTTGTAGACGGTTGCCAGCATGTAGCGCACGTCAGCGTCGTTGGGCGCCTTCTCCGCGGCGTTCTTCAGGACGATGGTGGCGGCGTTCAGGTCGTGCTTGGCCTGATACTCCCTGGCTTGCGACAGAAGGGTCGATTGCGAGGTCCACGCATCGCAGCCCGCCAGGGCGAGCAGCAGCGCGCAGGCTGGAAGACTGTTGCGTGAACTAAACATGAGGCACCTATGAATTCTGGAATCCTTTCATGTTGGCACGCAATTCTTTGTAATGCAAACAATTATTGTGTATTATTGGCAACAAGGTTTCGTAGACTGTCGGAAATTATTACAGCTGAGCTACTACCATCTTGGTACTTAATCGCAACTTATTGATTTTATTGGCAAACAAAATTGCAGGCATGGAAAG
>NZ_JBFRDW010000494.1:0-4600 GCF_052113985.1 Pseudoduganella sp. RAF53_2
ATGCACGACGTTCATCGGCAGTGCGACAATAACTGCGCCAGCCGTAATTCGCTTGCCTTGCTGCGTCGTGATAATTACGTGGTCGCCTTTATCTTCAATCTTCTTGACCGGCGTCGCTAGCTGAAGCTCAGGCTTGCCATCTTCCATCATGGCGTTAATCAAGCTAACGGTGCCATCCTTAAAGGTGTATCGGACCAGGGATTCGTTTGCAGCAAAAAGATTGGAGCCTGGTAGCGTCCACCAGCGCGCAACCTCGTTGTACGAAACATTGCTGATGTCGCAGTGTCCATACGCAGCCAGGAACCCGTCGAGAGCGCCGCGTTGGATTGAAGTCAGCTCCAATTTGTTAAGTTTGTCGCGCGCACTAAGCTGGTCGCGCTCCAGCAATTCCTTCCATGCGAATTTTGCATCGAATGGACGTGGCCAAGCTTCGCTAGCATCTGCGAAATACCGGTCGAGAGCCTCAGCCACTGGGACGATTTCTTCCGCATTAAACACTTTACGCTCGCCGTTCGCGACGACCACGGTAGTGTCAACGTTTGCGTCCAGTCCATCTGGAATGCCCATCACTTCCAAACCATAGCGCTCTTTTTCAGACCAGACATATGGCTGGCTCCAATGGATCCAGGTACCGCCTAGCTCAACATGATGGCCTGCGAATTTTTGCGTAAAGGTGCGGCCACCGAGACGGTCTCGCGCCTCTAAGACTAGAGTTTTGTAGCCATTTTTGCGGCAATCGCGCGCGGCCGTAACCCCTGCAAATCCGCCACCGACGACGACGACATCATAATCTCGCCCCGGCGCCTTACGTACCGGGCCAGCGTTTGCTACCGAGGCCGGCGCAGCGACTGCGACCGCTACGCCCGCTGCCCCGGTACCCGCAGCATGAAGGAATCGACGACGATTCATGCCCTTATCTACTTTGTCCATCTGACGCTCTCCGCTTTTGTTGAAGTCCGATGTCAGCGTAGCACCACGCTAAAAGCGAGTGATATCCCAAAAGCGCAAACTAACTCTTCCAGCAGGGTACAGGCAAGGCCGCGCTGATGATGTGGACGAACAGCGAGGCGCACTGGTTCACTTCGGGAGCCATTTGCAGATAGTCGAACAGCAGCGTGGCGACGTTGGCGAAGAGTGCAGCCACCAGGGCCCACAGCGCCTACCGAACGGTGTGCGGAATCGTTGCGAAATCGCCAGCGCCTACCTCATGTGCCACAACGGTACTAATGGCCATCATGATGCAGGTGATGGTCACGATGGCGATGGACCGGATCGGGGCGCCCAGCGATACGGCCGCCAGTTCGGCGGCGCTGGAATGGCCTCATCGCGACGTCTGCGACGCCCAAACCGACGGTGGCCACCTGGCCGACCAGTACGGGCTAGAACAGCTGCCACAGGCCTGCAGCTTCGATACGGAATCGATCGAGAGTGAACTTCAGGTTTGGCATCGGGACAGCGAGTCAAATGCACGCTTCATTCTTGCGAGACTTGTATATTCATTTCGCGAGCTCGCGGCCTCCATACCTTCACGAAGTTTTTCGAAGAAATTTACAGGCTCATAGAATGCTTTAGGGATCTCACCGTCATAAGCAGGCGATGAGAGTTGAGTAGGAATCATGCCCAACAGCGGCGACGATTCGTCCAAAGTCATCTTACCATCACGTATTAGCTCATTCATCGCCTCAAACATCTTTTGAGGGGAAATGTTCGTGAAATCAAATTGCGCAACGCTTCTCGAACTTTCAGTAGCGTTAGCAACGTTCCGGCTTGGAAATCTCTCAGACATCACCTCACGAAACGTTTTTGTGTCTCGATGGTTCAGGCTTTCGCCGCGCTTGGCATCGGTCCCAGTCCCACCGGCCTTAACCAAAACGCTAGGGGCTATTTTCATATATGTCTCTCTAACGCAAAGAATACTCATACCGCGCCTCTAACTAGAGACGGCAGGAGTGCAAATCATACGTCGGAGAAAAACTTAGCCACGCCAAAAATTACCTGGTTACAGCCAATTTTGCCTAACAGACGCAATGCAGTTATAACGGCGAGGTCGGTTCTACCGGTGAGCCAGCTTGGCCCACCGAAAGATCCGGGCAATTGAAGAAATATAGAAATGGTTATACGAGCGTACCTTACAAGGGACTATGATGCCACTGCAATCTCAGCAAGGGTCGACAAAACCCACCACCGGAACCATTCCATCTCATCCATCTATTTAATCCGATAGTCCTCTTTTTCCCGTCCGTTCAACCAAAGCGGTGCACGACCGCGTCCAGTCCATGTGGCACCAGTCTTCGGGTCCCGATACTTTGCTGGAACAGCCGCACGCGCGTTTTTGGTTTTACCTTTGCCCAACATGGCTGAGATGTCGTGCAGGGTAAGGCCATATTTGTCCATAATTTCCATGATCTTTGCTTTGGCATCAGCAATTTCGTCGAGGCGTGCTCGATCAGCCTCTTTTTTCAATTCGGCGATTTGAGCCTGCAATTCAGCGTAGGTAGGCATCGGATTCTCCAATTGTGATTACGCAATGTGTACTCCGTTGGTTCTAGTGATCCAAGGAGGTCCATAAACGGACCCGATGCCAGTGTAACTCAATGCCGCTCATTGCCTTAATTGAAACATGCTTGGCTTTGTAAATTTGGGACTACCGCCCGTGGCGCCGCGACCTATAAATAGTCTCCCAGTCCCAGCTGCGGCGCTGCCCCACTCTCCGACGTCGAGGTACACAACGTGATAGTCCACCACAAAGGCATCGCCCCCATCATTAAGTAATTAGAATTTGCCATAGGAGTGCAAACCCGAGAGAAACAGGTTCACTCCGAGGAAGGCGAAGGTTGTGAAAGCCAAACCCAAGATTGCCCACCATGCAGCGACACGCCCACGTAGGCCCGACATCAAGCGCATATGCAGCCACGCCGCGTAGTTCAACCATACGATCAACGCCCAGGTTTCTTTGGGGTCCCAGGACCAGTAGCCGCCCCACGCTTCGGCGGCCCACAATGCCCCGAGAATAGTTGCAATAGTAAGGAACGCAAAGCCAACTGAAATAGCCTTATACATCACATCATCCAGCAAAATGAGTGACGGTAGCCGATCCACGAAGTAGCCGTGGGATTTCAGCAGATAAGCCGACGCCACCATGGCCGAAAGGGCAAAAGTACCGTAGCCGATGAAGTTAGCCGGCACGTGGATCTTCATCCACCAGCTCTGAAGCGCAGGAACCAAAGGTTGGATGTCACCCGCGCCCCGCGTGACTGTGTACCACAGCAGGAAGCTGACGGCTGCCGAGATCACAAGGAGCACAAAGGGACCAAGCTGACGGGTCTGATAATGCTGTTCGTAGTAGAGATAGAACAGAGCCGTGATCAACGAAAACAGAATGAAGACTTCATACAGGTTGGAAATCGGGATATGGCCCACGTCCGTGCCAATCAGGTAGGACTCATACCAACGCTCCAACATTCCAGTTAGCCCCAGCACCACGGCCACCCAGCAAAACTTCGAACCGAGCGAGCCGCCGAACGGCGAGTGTAGCACCAGGCTTCCAAGGTAGAATAGGGTCGAAAGGAAGAACATGGTGCTCATCCAAAGTATTGCAGATTGGCTGGACAGCATGTATTTCAGGAAAAAGCGCGACTCCGCATTGCCGAGCTCGCCGCCGTACAAATGGATACCAAAGTACGCGAGCAAGAAGATCAATGGCAGAAGCCAGCGCACCGGCTTCCAGTGCCAGCCCAGCACTGCGAAGGTCGGTACTGCTGCTACCAGGAGGCCCTTCTCGAAATAATCCATATAGACGCTGAAGCGGCTCAGCGCGTACGCCGCGCCCGAAAGCAAGGCCACAACAAATAGCCAGTCACGCACGCCTAATCTTTCAAAGTACCCCGGCGCCTTCGTATAAATTCGGTTGTGTAGCATTTCCATCTCATCTCTCCAGAATTGTGCTTCGCTTTTGTCGATTAGGTGGACATTCGCCAGCTCAAAGAATTTAGAGCCTAACCGACAAGATATTTGGTCAGTGGTCGCGTCTTCAGGCTTGCTCCTTGGCGCTTCACTGGACAAGCCCCGCACCGGAGCAGCGTGGCTGCGCTGCGAGACGTCACCAATCTTTTGATTTATCGCTCATCACGAATCAGGCGCTTAGCTAGACGAATACCGTTAGACGCGACATCTGCTCTGGCTAAAGGCGCGATTGGACGGAACAGTTGTTCAATCACCGCCTCGAATTGGACAGGCTTATCTCTAACCTGCTTTGCTTTCGACGGACGGACAGGAATCGGCCCGTGTGTCACTTCGGCATCGTTAGACGCTTCGTACATACTGCGCAGCTCATGCCTATGGAGATCAATAAATGTGAATAAGGATGCCTTCCGCTGCGACAGCTCCAGTCGGGCGCGAAACTCTACCCAGTCCGCGTCGTGATCGATAGTGCCAAGACGCAGGGCTTTACAAATAGCTTTCCACGAATCGAACGGCACACTTGCAGGATATGGCGCCCGTTGAGTGGGAGTTACACCTGCATGCTCCATCATGAATGCGCCAATCGCAGTTTTAATCGATGCAATTGAGCGGTATGTACGCCTTACGGGTTGGTAGGCGG
>NZ_JBFRDW010000495.1:0-4580 GCF_052113985.1 Pseudoduganella sp. RAF53_2
CCGCCACATCGTGGCAGCCACCAGGCCTTCGCCTCAGGTTTTAAGATTTGTTAAGTAATATTTAAGCCTGACAAATCGGAATTTCCCGGCGGCTTGTGGTATTTCCGTTATCATTGCCGCCGTAGCCTCACCGAATACATTTAAAGGAGCCCCAGCTCATGTCTAAACCTGCCTACAAGCGTGTCCTCCTCAAATTGTCTGGCGAAGCCCTGATGGGCGACGATCCATACGGCATCAACCGGGGCACGATCGAGCGGATGGTGGCAGACGTGGCCGAGGTCGCGAAACTGGGCGTGGAAGTCGCTGTCGTGATCGGCGGCGGCAATATCTTCCGTGGCGTGGCGCCAGGCGCCCAGGGCATGGACCGCGCTACCGCGGACTATATGGGCATGCTGGCCACCGTGATGAACGCACTGGCCCTGGCCGACGCCATGCGCCACATCGGCGTCACCGCCCGCGTGATGTCCGCCATCAGCATTGAACAGGTTGTTGAGCCTTACGTGCGCCCGAAAGCGCTGCAGTACCTGGAAGAAGGCAAGGTCGTGATCTTCGCCGCCGGTACCGGCAACCCGTTCTTCACGACCGATACTGCTGCAGCATTGCGCGGTTCGGAAATGAGCGCGGAAATCGTGCTGAAGGCCACCAAGGTGGACGGCGTGTACACCGCCGACCCGAAGAAAGACCCGAACGCCACCCTGTACCACAAGATCAGCTTCGACGAAGCGATCGCCAAGCACCTGCAGGTCATGGACGCCACCGCCTTTGCGCTGTGCCGCGACCAGAAACTGCCGATCAAAGTATTCTCGATTACCAAGCCGGGCGCGTTGATGAACGTGATCATGGGCGCGGAAGAGGGTACACTTGTTCACGTATAAACAATATAAACTGAGTAAACTCAAGCAACAGGAGAGCAGCAATGTCTACCGCTGACATCAAAAAAAACGCACAGGACAAGATGGGTAAGTCGCTGGAGACGCTGAAGAGCGATCTGGCTAAAGTGCGTACCGGCCGTGCCCACACCGGCATCCTGGACCATGTGATGGTCGATTACTACGGCAACCCAACCCCGATCAACCAGGTCGCCAACCTGACCCTGATGGACGCCCGTACCATCGGCGTAACCCCGTTCGAAAAGAAAATGGGCGCCGCCATCGAGAAGGCCATCCGCGATGCGGACCTGGGTCTGAACCCGTCCGCACAGGGCGACACCATCCGCGTGCCGACCCCGCCGCTGACCGAAGAGCGCCGCAAGGAAATGGTCAAGCTGTGCAAGGGCGAAGGTGAAGATGCCAAGGTCGCGATCCGCAATATCCGCCGTGACGCCAACGAAGGCCTGAAGAAGYTGGTGAAAGACAAAGCCATCTCGGAAGACGAAGAGCGCCGCGCCGGTGACGAGGTTCAAAAGCTGACCGACAAGTTCATCGCCGACATCGACAAGACCGTCGCCGAAAAAGAAAAGGAAGTCCTGACCGTTTAAGGTTACGAAACCGGGGACAGGCGAGGGCGTTTGCCCCCGTCGTCCCCGGTTTTTTAAGTATACGTATCTATGAAATATACGAGTTCGACGACCGCGGTTCCCGAATCGCCCAAAGTGCCTCGCCATGTGGCGATGATCATGGACGGCAACGGGCGCTGGGCGACCAAGCGTTTCCTGCCCCGAGTGGCCGGCCACGTCAAAGGCGTGGAAGCGGTGCGCACCGTGGTGGAAGCCTGCGCCGCGCGCGGCATCGAGTACCTGACGGTGTTTGCCTTCAGTTCCGAAAACTGGCGCCGTCCGGAAGAGGAAGTATCCCTGCTGATGAAACTCTTTGTCACTGCGCTGGAACGCGAAGTGGCCAAGATGCACGCCAATAACATCCGCCTGAAAGTGGTCGGTGACCTCAGCCGCTTCGACCAGAAGCTGCAGGACATGATCGCCACCGCCGAGCGCAAGACTGCCGCCAACACCCGTATGACGGTTACCGTGTGCGCCAACTATGGCGGACGCTGGGATATCATGCAGGCCATCGGCAAGATGGTGGCTGAACATCCGGGGCAGACCGATTTCTCGGAAGAGCAATTGGCGCCGTACCTGTCCATGGCCTATGCGCCGGAACCGGACCTGTTCATCCGCACCGGCGGTGAAGAGCGCATCTCGAATTTCCTGCTGTGGCAGCTGGCSTATACCGAGCTGTRKTTCACCGATACGTATTGGCCCGATTTTGACGCTGAGCGCCTGGATGAGGCCATCTCCTCCTACCAGAACCGCGAGCGCCGTTTCGGCCGCACCGGCGACCAGGTCGCAGAGAAAAAATAAAATATGCTGAAGACACGAGTCATCACGGCTGTACTGCTGTTGGCGGTGCTGCTGCCTGTACTGTTTTCCAATTACTACCCGGCGGTGGCCGTGGTGGTGACGCTGTTCTTCGGCGCCGCGTCGTGGGAGGCCTTCCGTCTCTTCAGGAACCGCGCCGCCATCGTCATTGCCTTATTCTGGGCCGGCGCTTTCGCTTACACCTTCTTCTTCAATAATGGCCTGGACCAGGCCCGCTTCTGGGTGGCGATCGGCGCCGCCATCTGGCTGCTGCGCTTTGCGCCATCCCTCAAGCTTGGCCTGCCGCCGCTGGAAGGCGTCGGCAATCTGATGCTGAGCATGGTGTATGTGGTGACCCTGGTGTCCTGCTTCGTCGCCATCCTGGTGCTGTATCAGCGTTCGCCGGTCTACCTGATCTCGGCCATGGCCCTGGTGTGGATTGCCGACATTGGCGCATACTTTGCGGGCAAGGCATTCGGCAAGCGCAAACTGGCGCCGTCCATTTCGCCGGGCAAATCCTGGGAAGGTGCGATTGGCGGCTGGGTCGCCGTGCTGGTGATCGCCTCGCTGACTGTGCTGGCTGCGGGCACCGTACCGCTGTTCCAGGACACTTTCGCCGTCAAACTGCAGGCAAAGATGGGCTGGGCGATTACGCTGGCCGTGCTGACTGTGATTGTCGCCGCGTCGATCGTTGGCGACCTGTTTGAATCCATGCTGAAGCGCCGCGCGGGCCTGAAAGACAGCAGCAATCTGCTGCCGGGCCACGGCGGTGTGCTGGACCGTATCGACGCGCTGGTACCGGTGCTGCCAGTGGCGGCCCTGATTTCCGGCTGGCTGTAAAAAGGAAGACCATGCAACGCATTACCATTCTCGGCGCTACCGGTTCCATCGGCGTTTCGACGCTGGACGTGATTGCCCGCCATCCCGACCGTTACTCCGTGTACGCGCTGACGGCGCATAGCCGCGTGGAAGCGCTGGCGGCGCAGTGCATCCAGTTCAAACCGGCGCGCGCTGTGGTCGGCTYGGCCGCCGCTGCCGAGCAGCTGCAGGCGCTGCTGCGTGCAGCCGGCTCGCGCACCGAAGTGGAGTGGGGCGAGGCAGCGCTGTGCGCCGTGTCTTCCGCCGCAGAAACGGATGCCGTGATGGCTGCTATCGTCGGCGCGGCCGGCCTGGCGCCGACCCTGGCCGCTGCGCGCGCCGGCAAGAAGGTGCTGCTGGCAAACAAGGAAGCGCTGGTGATGTCCGGCCAGCTGTTCATGGACGCCATCGCGCAAAGCGGCGCCCAGCTGCTGCCGATCGATTCGGAACACAATGCGATCTTCCAGTGCCTGCCGATGGGCTATGGCCGCGTGCCTGCCAGGGCGGGCGTGACCAAGATTCTGCTGACCGCATCCGGCGGTCCTTTCCTGAAGCGCGATGTCGCCACCCTGGATAACGTTACGCCGGACGAGGCCTGCAAGCATCCGAAGTGGTCGATGGGCCGCAAGATTTCGGTGGACTCGGCCACCATGATGAACAAGGGCCTGGAGGTGATCGAGGCGCACTGGCTGTTCGGCGCACCGGCTGCGCAGATCGAAGTGGTGATTCACCCGCAATCGGTGGTGCATTCCATGGTGTCCTATGACGACGGCTCCGTGCTGGCGGAACTGGGCAATCCGGATATGCGCACCCCGATTGCGCAGGCTTTGGCCTATCCTGAACGTATCGCCTCCGGCGTAGCGCAGCTGGACCTGGCGCAAGTCGGCATGCTGCAGTTCGAGAAACCGGACTTCGTGCAGTTCCCCTGCCTGAAGCTGGCCTACGACGCACTGAACGCAGGCGGTACGGCGCCAACCCTGCTGAACGCGGCCAATGAAGTGGCAGTGGCCGCCTTCCTGGATATGCGCCTCGGTTTCCRCCAGATCGACCGCGTCATCGCCGCCGTGATGGACGAAGTAGCGCATGGCGCTGCGTCCAGTATCGAAGCGGTGATGGCGCAGGATGCCCTGGCGCGTGCGGCGGCGGAGCGTGTTATCGCCGCGCTGCCGAAAACCGCAAACCAGGGGCAAACCCTGAGGGTCTGACCCCGGGGACAGGGGTTATAGGGTAAATATCATGGAACTGATTCGCACCCTGATCGCTTTTGCAGTCTGCCTCGGCACCCTGATCGTGTTCCACGAACTGGGGCATTACATGGTCGCGCGCTGGTGCGGCGTGAAGGTGCTGCGCTTCTCGGTCGGCATGGGCAAAGTGATCTGGTCGCGCCGGGTCGGCCCTGACCAGACCGAGTGGGCCATCTCCGTATTGC
>NZ_JBFRDW010000496.1:0-4560 GCF_052113985.1 Pseudoduganella sp. RAF53_2
GCTATCGCCCGGGGGGCCCTAACGCCGTGCCGCCGACCGGCATCGGCAATGCGCCGCAAACCTTCCAGCCGGACACGCTGACCAGCTATGAACTGGGCTACAAGTCGGTGCTGGATGGCGGAAAGGTATCCATCGAAGCGGCCCTGTTCAGCACCAAGTGGAAGGACATCCAGATTCAGACCAGCGCCGCCGGTTTCAATTTCTACGTCAATGGCGGCGCTGCGCGCAGCCGCGGCGCGGAAGCCTCGATCATGTGGTATCCGGTTTCCGGCCTGTCGCTGCGCGGTTCGATGGGCTACACACTGGCCGAGCTGACCGAAGACGCGCCCGCAGCAGGCGGCGTCGATGGCGATCGCCTGCCTTTCGTGCCCAAGCTGAGCGGATCGGTTGGCGCCAACTATCGCTGGCACCTGTCCGGCAACTGGAGCGCCAACGCGGGCGGCACCGTCAACTACACCGGCAAGCGTGTCTCCGATTTCAGCAGGCACGCATCGGTGGACGTGGGTTCTTACACCACGCTCAATCTGAACGCTGGCATCGAAAACAACAACTGGCGCTTCTCGCTATACGCCAAGAACCTGAACGACAGCCACGGCATCACCTTCGTGAAGACCGAGTCCCTGAAGGCCGATGGCAGCCCGTTCGGCGAAGGCATTATCGCGCCGCGCACCATCGGCATCGAAGCCGGCTACCGATTCTGATCATGAACCAGTACACGATGCAAGACTTCACACTGTCCAGCGGCGTGGTGCTGCCGCGCATGGCAGTGGCTTACCGCCAGCTAGGCGAGATCAATGCGGCACGGGACAATGTGGTGCTGGTCCTGCATGGCTACACCACCGGTCCTTCCATGCTCGATCCCGGCGCCAATGTGGCGGAAGGATCGTGGAGTGATCTGGTCGGGCCGGGCAAGCCGATCGACACCAACCGCTACTGCGTGATCTGCCCGAATATGCTGGGCTCCTGCTACGGCTCGACCGGTCCTGACTTCATGCCGGACTTCCCGCCGATCACGGTGCAGGACATCGTCAATGCGCAGAAAGCCCTGCTGGATGCGCTGGGCGTGCGCAAGCTGGCAGCAGTGACCGGCCCCTCCTTCGGCGCTTATCAGTCCTTCCAATGGGCGGCCAGTTATCCGGACATAGTGGGCCGCGTCATCGCCGCCGTCGGCGCGCCCTGGCATCCCGCGCCGCCAACGGCTGCGGGCATTCTGAAATCGCTGCAATCMGATCCGGGTTGGGAACCCTGGTGCCGCGGCGACCGCAGCGCCATGCTGCCCTATCTGACTGCACAGCGCGTGAAGACGCTCACCCTGTACGGGGTCGATGCCGAATTGGCGCCGCGCATTCCCGATGCCAGCGAACGCGCAGCGGAAGTGGAGCGTCTGGCGCGTGAATGGGCAGAAGCCTTCGATCCCATGTCGCTGTTCGTATTGATGCAGGCGGCGGAAACGTTCGACGTGCGGCCGCAGCTGGCCGCAATGCAGATGCCGGTGATGTTCGTCTTATCGCGCACCGATCCCGTGTTCTCGCCAGCCCTGGGGAAAACGGTCATGCAAATGCCCGGCACCGAAAACTGGACCTATGTGGAACTCGACAGCGACAAAGGCCATTTCGCTTCCGGCGCGGACGCCGCGCTGTGGGCTGACGATCTGCGGTGCTTCATGCCGCAACAAATGGGAGAAGCCGCATGAAATCAGCACTCGACCGGTTGCCGCCGGACGTCCAGGCACCAGCCCCCGCAATGAAAAGCTTCAGCCCCGCCTATCGTGCTTATGTCCTGACAGCGCTGGCCGTGGTGGGCTTCATGTGTTCCGTCGACAAGGTCGTGATCTCCATGTTCATGGAACCGATCAAACGGGAGTTCCTGCTCAGCGACACGCAACTGGGCCTGCTCAACGGCCTCGCCTTCTCGCTGCTGGGCGGCCTGATCTCGATCCCGCTGGCGCGCATGGCCGACAGGGGCAGCCGGAAATGGATCATCTTCCTCAGCTTCGCCGCCTGGACGCTGATGACCGGCGCATCCGGCATGGCCAGCAGCTTCATGTTCCTGCTGGCGGCGCGCATTGGCGTCGGCGTCGGTGAAGCGGGCTGCGTGCCGGCCAGCCACTCGATGCTGGGCGATTACTATCCGCGCGAGCTGCGAGGCCGCGCCTATGCCGCGCACTTCAGCGGCGTCTATCTCGGCATGCTGGGCGGGATGCTGGGCGGCGGACTGCTAGTGAATTCAGTCGGCTGGCGCATGGCCTTCGTGTGGCTTGGCATTGCCGGCATGGTGATGGCGCTGATCTTCCAGCTGACCGTGCGCGAGCCGCTGCGAGTGGACCAGCCGCCAGCCGGCACGCTGGGCAAAAACATCTGGTCCCAGCTGGGCGACCTGCAGTGCTTCTTCATGCTGGTGCTGGCCTTTGCCTTCGTTGGCGTGGCGGGTGCGGTCGGCGCATGGCTGCCAAGTTATTTTGAACGGTCCTTCGCCTTGTCGCCACCGGTGGTTGGATTGGGGCTGGGCTTGTGCATTGGCCTTGCGAGCGGCATTGGCGCGCTGGCGGGAGGACAGATCAGCGTGCGGCTGGCGAAGAAGTCCCGCGCGCATGGCGCCAACTATTCGGCCTGGGTCAGCTGGGGTGTGCTGGTGCCGCTGATCGCCAGCTTCCATGTGCCTGACCCATGGGTAGCAATGGCGCTGCTCTTCATCACCTTCCTGGTGGCGGGCACGCTGGCGGGACCGGTCTTCGGCACCGTGCAGGACCTGGTTGCGCCGCAAGCCCGCGCTACCGCAGTCGCCATCATCGGCGTGGCGGGCGTGATCATCGGACAAGGCATGGGGCCAATGCTGGTGGGCGCGCTGAGCGACCTACTGGGCACAGCGGACGGCGGTGTCGGCGGCTTGCGCACAGCCATGACCGCCATCGCGATGATTAATATGCTGACGGGTTTCTTCTTCTGGACACTGTCGCGCCGCATCAAGCGCGTCTATGGCAGCAAGCCTGTTTGACAGGTCTCAATCGAGCGGTTAGGCTTCAAGCATGGATACCACTGCCACCATCTCTCCGCTCGAACGCCCCACACTGTCGGCGCAGGTAGCGCGCCACCTGCTCGCGCTGGTGCAAAGCGAACATCTGCGTCCGGGCGACACGGTGCCCAGCGAAGTCAAGATCGGCCTGGATCTGAAGGTCAGCCGCGGCAGCGTACGCGAAGCCTATCGCAGCCTGGCGGCACTGGGCATCCTTGAAATTGAAGGCGGACGCCGTCCGCGTCTGCGCGCCATCGATCCTTTCGTGCTGGCGCAGGTGTTCGATTACGCGCTCAACACGGCGCAAGTCAGCATCGCCCACGTCATTGAAACGCGCCGCGCCATCGAGCTGCAAACTGCGCAACTGGCGGCGCGCTATGCGACGCCGGAACAGCGCCAGACCTTGCGCGAGCTGGTCGCGCAGATGCGCGCGGCCGGCTCCGACCACGCCCGCCGCGTGGCCTGCGACACCGCCATCCATAGCGTCATTGCAGAAGCCAGCGGCAACCCGCTGAACAGCATCCTGCTGGCGGCCTTGCGCACGCCAGTGGAAGCCTCTTCCCGCATCCACTTCGACGACCGCCGCAGCGAAGCCGATCTGACCCGCGTGATCGATGCCCACCAGGCCGTGGTGGATCGCATTTGCGAAGGGGATGCGATGGGCGCGGTCTCGGCGATGTCCTATCACTTCGACATCTCCATCGTCCACGTCCCCCGCCAGGATGCCGCCTGACCGGTCTTCAGCCGAATTTGTCCACGTAAAGGGCGAACAGCTCTTCCACCAGCGCTTCGTATTTCGCCAATTCCGCCGGGCCATCCGGTGTCTGCCAGTCGTTCATCCAGGTGACCGTTTCACCTTGCGGCAACTGCATCTCCGCCATCACGGTGTCGTGCGGTTCATAAGAACAAGCCAAGGCCCAATAAAAATCGCGCCGGAAGCCGCGCCGCACATTGCCCAGGCCGAAATCGATCAGCACGGAATCGTCAACTACGCAGACCGCATGGCCTTCGATCTGGCCCGGCGCCGCATAGCCCGGGCTGCCCAGATTGAAACTGTGCTCGCCACGGATTATCTCCACATGGCAGGATTCGATGCGCGCATTGAAACCGTAAGCCGTCGTCACGCGTTTCACCAGCGACGACATCAGGAAGCAGATCCCGCCAAAATTGTGCAGATACAGCCAGCCGATATCGTAGAAATGGTCGTACAAGGTTTCGACCAGGTGCTGCAGGCGCGCATCCGGCGCCATGGCCAACAGCTGTTGCGACCGCAGATCCTTGCGCAGGATGAAGTGGCTTTCGAATTTGGACTGGTACTGCTTCAGTAATTCGACAAAGCGCTGCGTGGGCATGAGCCGCACCGAGCCCCCGTCCGCGCCAGTCTGCGCAACCAGCAGGCCCGAATCCACCATCGCCGCAATATGCGAGCGCAGCTCCGCTTCCGAATGTGGCATTTCCTGGAACACCACCTCCAGTTCCAGTGGCTTGCCGGAAACAAAATCATTACCGATTTTCAAAAATAAATCATAACCAACCATCGACGACGAC
>NZ_JBFRDW010000497.1:0-4536 GCF_052113985.1 Pseudoduganella sp. RAF53_2
CTTCTGCTCCGGGTCGCTCACGCCGGCCAGGTGGCCCATGAACTGTTCGGTCGCGTCGATCTGGATCACTTTCACACCCAGGTTCTTGGCGAACATGTCCATCACCATCTTGCCTTCGTTCAGGCGCAGCAGGCCGTGGTCCACGAACACGCAGGTCAGCTGGTCGCCGATCGCGCGGTGGATCAGCGCCGCGGCTACGGACGAATCGACGCCGCCGGACAGGCCCAGAATCACTTCATCCGTGCCGACTTGCGCGCGGATCTTCTCAACGGCTTCGGAGATGTAGTCCGGCATATTCCAGTCGGACTTGCAGCCACAGATCTCGTGTACGAAGCGGCCCAGCATGGCCTTGCCCTGTACGGTGTGGGTGACTTCCGGGTGCCATTGCACGCCGTAGAAGCGGCGCTGCTCGTCGGCCATTGCAGCGATCGGGCAGGAGTCGGTGGACGCCATCAGCACAAAGCCTGGCGGCAGATCCAGCACCTTGTCGCCGTGGCTCATCCACACCTTCAGCATGCCGTGGCCTTCGTCGGTGACGAAGTCGTTGATGCCGTTCAGCAGCTTGGTGTGCGAACGCGCGCGCACTTCGGCGTAACCGAATTCGCGCACCAGGCCATTTTCAACTTTGCCGCCCAGTTGCGCAGCCATGGTCTGCATGCCGTAGCAGATGCCCAGCACTGGCACGCCCAGTTCGAACACGGCTTGCGGTGCGCGTGGCGAATCGCCTTCCAGCGTGGAGTTGTGGGAACCGGACAGGATCACACCGGCCGCGCCGTAATTGCGGATGAATTCTTCGTCAACGTCATACGGATAGACTTCGGAGAACACGCCAGCATCGCGCACGCGGCGTGCGATCAGCTGGGTGACCTGGGAACCGAAATCGAGGATGAGGATTTTAGAGTGCATAGGGGGCAAAAAAAAAACGCGGCGACCGAAGTCGCCGCATTGCGGGTTACTTATTCGGAGCGGTAGTTCGGCGCTTCTTTGGTGATCTGCACGTCGTGCACGTGCGACTCGCGCATGCCCGCCGACGTGATCTCGACGAATTCCGCCTTCTCGCGCAGTTCGTCGATGCTGGCGCAACCGCAGTAGCCCATGGACTGGCGCACGCCGCCCACCAGCTGAAAGATGATCGCCAGCACCGAGCCTTTGTAAGCCACGCGGCCTTCGATACCTTCAGGGACGAACTTGTCTTGCTTCATGGTCGCGTCCTGGAAGTAGCGGTCGGCGGAGCCGTCGCTCATCGCGCCCAGGGAACCCATGCCGCGGTAGGACTTGTAGGAGCGGCCCTGGTACAGGATCACTTCGCCCGGTGCTTCTTCAGTACCGGCGAACATGGAGCCCATCATCACGGTCGATGCGCCGGCTGCCAGTGCTTTCGAAATGTCGCCGGAGAAGCGGATGCCGCCGTCAGCGATGCATGGAACGCCCGTGCCCTTCAGTGCTTCGGACACATTGGCGATCGCGGTGATCTGCGGCACGCCCACGCCTGCCACGATACGGGTGGTGCAGATGGAGCCTGGGCCGATGCCGACCTTGACTGCGTCCGCGCCGTATTCAACCAGTGCCTTGGCCGCAGCAGCGGTCGCGATATTGCCGCCGATGACGTCAACGTGCRGGTACTTGGTCTTGATGTACTTCACGCGATCCAGGATGCCTTGCGAATGGCCGTGGGCGGTGTCCACCACCAGCACGTCCACGCCCGCTTGCACCAGCAGGTCGATACGTTCTTCATCTTTCGCGCCAACGCCAACAGCCGCGCCTACCAGCAGCTTGCCATGCTGGTCCTTCGATGCGTTCGGGTGTTCGGTGGATTTCTGGATGTCCTTGACGGTGATCAGGCCGCGCAGTTCGAAGCTGTCGTTCACCACCAGCACGCGCTCCAGGCGGTGCTTGTTCATCAGCCGCTTGGCTTCGTCGGTGCTTGCGCCTTCCTTCACGTACACCAGCTTTTCGCGCGGAGTCATCTTGGCGCGCACTTCAGCGTCCAGCTCTTGCTCGAAACGCAGGTCGCGGTTGGTGATGATGCCGACGACTTCCTTGCCTTGCACGACCGGGAAGCCGCTGATGCCATACTGCTCGGTGAGCTTGATGACGTCGCGAATCTTCATGTCCGGTGGGATAGTGATCGGGTCACGCAGAACGCCGGCTTCGAAACGCTTGACGCGCGCTACTTCGCGGGCCTGGTCTTTCGGCTTCAGGTTCTTGTGAATGATGCCGATGCCGCCCTCTTGTGCCATGGCGATGGCCAGGCGTGATTCGGTGACCGTGTCCATCGCTGCGGACAGCAGTGGAATATTCAGGGTGATATTGCGGGTCAGGCGAGTCTTGAGGGACGTATCCGCAGGCAGGATGTTGGAATACGCTGGTACGAGCAGCACGTCATCGAAGGTGAGTGCTTTTTGGAGGAGACGCATAGTATTTCCTATAGGCGCAAAAGCAGATTATACAGAAAAATGGCGATTGCGTCTCTGCAATTGACAGCACTGGCGATTCAGAGTGAAATAGATTCTCTTTCTCGACCGGAAAATTGTCTTATGAATCAAAGAATTATTACGCAGCTAACGGTCGGCGCAGCAATGTTTGCATGCGCAACGCTGGCGCAGGCACAGTGGATGTGGGTGAATGAACGCGGCATCAAACAGCTCTCCGATCAGCCTCCGCCACCGTCCGTGCCGCCCAGCCGCATTCTGAAAGCACCGCCTGGACAAATGCAGGACCTGCGCAAGGAACTCAACGCGCCCGCTCAGGAAGCCGCGCCTGCAGCCGACAAGCCTGAGCCAAAAGTGGATGCGCGCCCTACCCTGGCCGAGCGCAACGCAGACTACAACAAGCGCCGCACCGAATCGGCGGAGAAGGAACAGAAGGCTGCGCAGGAAGCCCAGCAGGCCGCGCAGAAAGCCGACAATTGCGCGAAGACCCGCAGCAACTTGACCGCACTCGAAAGCGGCCAGCGCATGATCGATATCGACAAGAACGGCGAGCGTTCCTTTATCGACGACGCCGAACGCGCCAAGCGCATCAAGGAAAACCAGAACATGGTGGCGCAGAACTGCAAATAAGCTTTTACCTCCGCCGCCCGGCGGAGGTCAGACTGTCTTCTTCGCGCGGCGGCGGCGGGCGTCTTTGGGGTCGGCGATGAGGGGGCGGTAGATTTCGATGCGGTCGCGGGCACGCAGGACGGTGTCGAGCGTTTTCTTTTTGCCGTAGATCCCGACCGGCATGGTCACCAGATTGATCTCCGGCGCTTCCTGCAGGATGCCGCTGATTTCGATGGCCTGGCCGATGGTCGTGCCCTCATCCACTTCCAGTGCGTACAGAATCGGCTGCGAAGCCGGCGCGTAGCTGACGGTGATCTTGATACGGTCAGCCATACACAGTCTCGGCGCGTTTGCAGAAGGAATCAACCATCGAGTTGGCGATCATGCCGAACACGGAACCGATCACCTGTTCCAGCAGCTTGCTGGAAAACTCGTAATGCAGGTCCAGCTCAACCTTGCAGGCATCTTCGCGCAGCGCCTTGAACGACCAGGTGCCATCCAAAGCCTTGAAGGGACCGTCCACCAGCTTCATATGAATGGCGCTGTACGGCGTATTCACGTTCGAAGTCGTAAAGTGCTGCTTTACGCCGTGGTAATTGATGCCAAGGCTGGCCACAATCGTATTCTCGCCCTTTTCGCGGATTTCAACGCCGCCACACCAGGGCAAAAATTTGGGATAATCCTCGACCTTTGCCACTAATTCAAACATTTGCTCGGCGCTATATCCCAGGAATACCGATTTGTGTACTACTGCCATTTAGTAACCGTTTGCTATGATTGTTGTCAGAGAACCCGTAGTTTAACCGACCCGCGCATTTTTACACATGACCATTGCCGATAACCGCAAAGCCTTTCACGACTACTTCATCGAGGACCGCTACGAAGCGGGCATCGCGCTTGAAGGCTGGGAAGTGAAGGCCATCCGCGATGCGCGCGTCCAGATCAAGGAAGCATACGTTACGATCCGCGATAACGAACTGTACCTGTTTGGCGCGCACATCAGCGCACTGCCGACCGCTTCCACCCACATCCATCCGCAAGCCGTGCGCACGCGCAAGCTGCTGCTGCACCGCCAGGAAATCGACAAACTGATCGGAAAGGTCGAACGCGCGGGCTACACCTTGGTGCCGCTCAACCTGCATTTCAAAGGCGGCCGCGTGAAATGCGAGATCGGCCTCGCCAAAGGTAAGAAGCAGCACGACAAGCGTGCCGCCGAGAAAGACCGCGACGCCAGCCGTGAGGTGCAGTCTGCAATGAAGCAGCACCGTCGGTGACGTAGCATTCCCGCCACGGAATTTCCAACGGGTAACATCCGTGCTACACTTCAGCGGCTGATCAAAAACCGTTGGAGATGGGAATCATGCTGAACAAGGCTGTATTTGCGGTAGCCACTGCCGCCGTGCTGGCGGGCTGCGCCACACCGTACTCCCCTGTCCCGATAGCGTCCACTTTCCCGACCACGCGGCAGGAAAAACTCCAGGCCGCCGCACACTGG
>NZ_JBFRDW010000498.1:0-4519 GCF_052113985.1 Pseudoduganella sp. RAF53_2
CTGCGAACCTTCGACCAGCACCTTCACGGTACCGTCCGGCAGTTTCAGCATTTGCAAAATGTTGGCGACGCAGCCGATTTCATAAATATCAGCGGGAGAAGGTTCGTCCTTGGCGGCGGCTTTCTGGGCAGCGAGCATGATGCTCTTGCCCTGCTCCATTGCCGCTTCCAGCGCCTTGATCGATTTCGGGCGGCCAACAAACAGCGGTATCACCATATGCGGAAAAACGACGACATCCCGCAGAGGCAACAGAGGCAGTTGAGTTTGCTCAGTTAATTTGGAAGTTGTCATGGCGTACCCTATGTAAAAGCTTGGTTATGATGTAGGCCCTCGCGGCCAAATCACAAGACCTGCAACCGTAATATTTCTCAGAAAAATTAAGATTTGCTGAAATTATTAGCGGCTACGATAAAAGAACGCATTTTCAAATAAAAAAAGCCACGCGCGACAGGCAATCGCGAGTGGCTTTCCGACTGAAGCCTGCGTTCTATTATTGGTTTTGATTGTACCGCCTTGCCTCAGGGATGCAAAACCCTTTTTAGTTTTCCCCCGACGCCTTTGGGGTTTCCTGATAAATCAAAAGAGGTTTTGCGCCACTGGTGATCGTATTTTCATCAATGACGACTTTTGTTACGTTTTGCTGATTCGGCAAATCAAACATTACGTCCAGCAGTGCATGTTCCAGAATCGAACGCAGACCGCGCGCGCCGGTCTTGCGCGCCAGGGCTTTCTTGGCAATGGCGTGCAGTGCGGCAGGACGGATCTCCAGTTCGGAACCTTCCATTTCGAGCAGTTTGGAATACTGTTTCACCAGCGCATTCTTTGGCTCGATCAGGATCTGGATCAGGGCTTCTTCCGTCAGTTCCGACAGGGTCGCCACCACCGGCAGACGGCCTACCAGTTCAGGGATCAGGCCGAACTTGATCAGGTCTTCCGGTTCCGCTTCCATCAGGATTTCGCTGTTGGCGCGCTGTTCCTTGCTCTTCACCACGGCCGAGAAGCCGATGCCGGATTTTTCGGACCGGTTCGAAATGATCTTCGCCAGGCCGTCAAATGCGCCGCCGCAAATGAACATGATGTTGGTGGTGTCGATCTGCACGAAGTCCTGGTTCGGGTGCTTGCGGCCGCCCTGCGGAGGCACGGAAGCCATGGTGCCTTCGATCAGTTTCAGCAGTGCCTGCTGCACGCCCTCGCCCGACACGTCGCGGGTAATCGACGGGTTGTCGGACTTGCGGGAAATCTTGTCGATCTCGTCGATGTACACGATACCGCGCTGAGCTTTTTCTACATCATAGTTGCAGCTCTGCAACAGTTTTTGAATGATATTCTCGACGTCCTCACCCACGTAGCCAGCCTCGGTCAGCGTGGTCGCGTCAGCGATCACGAATGGCACGTTCAGCATGCGCGCCAGGGTCTGGGCCAGCAGGGTCTTGCCGGAGCCGGTGGGGCCGACCAGCAGGATATTGGACTTGGCCAGCTCGACATCGTCTTTCTTGCCGAGATGCTTCAGGCGCTTGTAGTGGTTGTACACGGCCACCGACAGGATGCGCTTGGCCGTTTCCTGGCCGATCACATACTGGTTCAGCAGGTCGGTGATTTCCTGCGGCGTTGGCAGGTCCGACTTGGCGCCCGTGACAGATTCGATGCTGGAGGTCTCATCGCGGATGATGTCATTGCACAAGTCAATGCACTCGTCGCAGATGAAGACGGATGGACCGGCGATGAGTTTCTTCACCTCGTGCTGGCTTTTGCCGCAGAACGAGCAGTACAGAAGTTTTTCGCCGCTGGAGGATTTTTTCTCTGACATGGGACTTTTCTTTAGTGTGTAGCCAAGGTTGCAATGTGCCGCGGAAAGAAGTCCTGCACACAACCACCATGCTACCCGAAATAAATGCAAAACGCCCGAACGTTGTAGCGTCCGGGCGTCTTATCTTCGGACGCTTTTAAGCCCGGCTGGTCAACACTTTGTCGATCAGGCCATATTCCGCCGCCTCTTCCGACGACATGAAGCGGTCGCGGTCGGTGTCCTTGGCAATCTGGTCGATCGTCTGGCCGGTACGCTCGGCCATGATGCTGTTCAGGCGATGGCGCAGGTACAGGATTTCCTTGGCCTGAATTTCGATGTCCGATGCCATGCCCTGCGAACCGCCCGACGGCTGGTGAATCATGATACGGGAGTTCGGCAGCGAGAAGCGCTTGCCTTTCGCGCCCGCGGCCAGCAGGAAGGCGCCCATCGAGGCGGCCATGCCGGTGCACAGGGTCGACACGTCAGGCTTGATGAACTGCATCGTGTCAAAGATCGCCAGGCCGGCGGAAACGGAACCGCCCGGGGAATTGATGTACAGCGAGATGTCCTTGTCCGGATTTTCACTTTCAAGGAACAGCAGCTGGGCAACAATCAGGTTGGCCATCTGGTCGTTGACCGGACCCACCATGAAGATCACGCGTTCCTTCAGCAGGCGCGAGTAAATGTCATACGAGCGCTCGCCGCGGCCGCTTTGTTCGATCACCATCGGCACCAGGCCGAGCATTTCCGTATCGAGTGCGGGATTACGGTTCATTCCAATTCCTTTGCTAGAACCACCATCGTGAAACAGGGGGCAGACACACATTCAGCTGCAGCGGCTCGCGTCCACTATCTCTGACTGCGTGTCTGCCCCCAGGATTAGGCCGGTGGTTTATTAAACACAAGCAATTAAGCCTGCGCTGCGCTTCCCATCAGTTCGTCGAAAGGAATTTCTTTCGAAGCGTTCTTAGACAGGCCCAGGACGTATGTAACGACGTTTTCTTCCAATACAAGAGCTTCCACCTCAGCCAGACGACGACGGTCGCTGTAGTAGTATTTCAGCACTTCGCGTGGATCTTCGTAGCTCTGCGCGAAGTCTTCGATCTGTGCCTTCACCTGCTCTGGAGTCGCTTGCAGGTTGTTGTCGCCAACCAGCTTGGACAGGATCAGACCCAGGCGCACGCGGCGCTCAGCCTTGTCCTTGAACAGCTCTGGAGGGAATGGTACATCTTTTACGTTCATGCCGCGGGCAGCCATGTCCTGGCGGGTCATTTCGGCCAGGCGCTCGGTGTCCTGAGCGATCAGGGACTGTGGCACTTCCAGCACGGCGGTCTTGACCAGGGAATCCATCACGGCTTCCTTGTTGCGTGCTTTCACGCGGCCTGCAACTTCACGCTCCAGGTTGACTTTGATGTCTTCGCGCATTTTGGCCAGGTCGCCGTCAGCCACGCCTAGGGACTTGGCGAATTCGCCGTCCACTTCAGGCAGATGCGCCCATTCCAGCTTTTTCAGGGTGATGGTGAACTCGGCGGTTTTGCCGGCCACGTCCTTGCCGTGGTAGTCCTCAGGGAATGCCAGCGGGAAGGTCTTGGACTCGCCCACTTTCAGGCCGACGGTTGCGGCTTCGAATTCCGGCAGCATGCGGCCTTCGCCCAGCACGAAAGCGTAGTCTTCCGCTTTACCGCCAGGGAATTCCACGCCGTCGATGGAGCCGACGAAGTCCACGGTCACGCGGTCGCCGTTAGCAGCGATGGCTTCGCCGCCGTCGCCGTGCTCGCCTTTTTCGCCCTTGGTGTGGAAGTGCACGCGCTGCTTGCGCAGGATGTCGATGGTCTTGTCGATTTCGGTATCGGTCACGGACGACTTCACGGTCTCGATCTCAACCTTGGTCAGGTCGCCGATTTCCACTTCCGGATAGATCTCGAAGGTGGCGTCGAAAGCCAACTGGCCTTCCGGTGCGTCCTGCTTCGGTTCGATGCGTGGGAAACCAGCAACACGCAGTTCGTTGGCGTTGGCGGCATCGTTGAAAGCGCGGCCGACTTTGTCGTTCAGCACTTCGCTTTCGATCTGGTAGCCGTATTGTGCAGCAACCATTTTCATTGGCACTTTGCCTGGACGGAAGCCAGGTGCGCGAGCGCTACGGGCTTGTACTTTCAGGCGCTTTTCCACTTCGGAACGAACATCCGACAGCGGGAAGGAAATCGTCATGCGGCGTTCAAGTTTGCCCAGGGTTTCGACTGCAGTAGCCATGTAAAAATCGTCCAAAAAAATATATGTACTTATGGTGCGAGGAGGGGGACTCGAACCCCCACACCATTGCTGGCGTCAGGACCTRAACCTRGTGCGTCTACCAATTTCGCCATCCTCGCGGCACTTTTGCACAAAAGCAAAGGGCGACCCTTTAAGTGAAAACAGGTCGCCCAGGGCTTTCAACTTCGACCCGGCATTTTACAACTTTTTTCAGAGTGTGGAAGGGTTTTTTAGCTTCCACACAACATTAAGAACCCTCGGCTTGAACCTGACGGCGGCACAACCGGAACCCGAGGCAGAGACCTGGTGGCTGCCACGTCGTGGCAGCCACCCGTTTTATGCCTTGGGTTTTGGCACCCGGAACCACGCCGCGTAGAGTGCCGGAAGGAATAGCAAAGTCAAAGCAGTCGCCAGAATCAGCCCGCCCATGATCGCCACCGCCATCGGCCCCCAGAATACGGAGCGCGACAAGGGAATCATGGC
>NZ_JBFRDW010000499.1:0-4512 GCF_052113985.1 Pseudoduganella sp. RAF53_2
GACCAGATGAGCCGCGTTATCGAAGAGGCCCGTATGGTGCTGCCTGGTATTCAGGCCTTGTTCGGCTTTCAGACGATTGCCGTATTCAACAACCGCTTCGAGCGCCTGCCCATGCACGTGCAGGACTGCCATCTCGGCGCGCTGGCCTTTGTGGTGATTGCCATGGCGCTGGTCATGCTGCCCGCCGCTTATCACCGGCTCACCCAGCCGGGCATCGTGTCGCGCCATACCATCGAGGTTTCATCGATCTCGATCTGCTGCGCGCTCGCGCCGCTGGCGGCGGGTGTTTCGCTGGACGTCTACGTCGTTCTGCAGATGGTGACCAGCCAGGAGGGGTTCAGCGTTGCCGGCGGCGCTGCGTCCTTTGTGCTGCTGATTGGCTTATGGTTCATCTACCCATTCATATCGCGCAGGCGCCACGCCACTCATCACAGCATTTAACCGTTCGTCATAGCCCTTGATTACAGCGGGAGCGGAATGCGCTATGCTCCCCTTATGGAAAATGCAACTCGCCCGCTGCTCGCGCGCCTGAACTGGTACTGGATACTCCAGGTGCTGGGATGGACTTTCGTCACCTTGTTCGTGGTGCTCGCTAACGCCCCTTATCTCGACAAACCCGGCACGCTTGTTTTGTGCGTCTACGAAGGCGTCGCCGGCCTGCTGTTGACGGACATCTGGCACCGCTTCGTCAAATCGCGCCGCTGGAACGCCCGCCGCGCGGACTGGCGCACGGTGTGGATTGGTGTCGCGCTGCTGGGTCCCGCGCAACTCGTGAACACGGGCGTGGCCAGCTACGTCTTCGTGCACAAGGCCGACAGCTTCAAGTGGGTGCCAATGCTGCTGCTGTTCTGGGGCGGCATCATGCTGGCCTGGAACGTGTGCTACATGACCGCGATCACGCTGCGCCGCGCCAACCGTTTTGAGTCGGAAGCGCTGCGCCTCGATGTGCTGGCCAAGGAGGCCGAGTTGCGCGCCCTGCAATCGCAGGTGAATCCGCATTTCTTCTTCAATAGTCTGAACAGCGTGCGCGCCCTGATTTTCGAAAGCCCGGAATCGGCCGCACAAATGATCGACCAGTTGGCGACGCTGATGCGCTATACGTTGCAAGCCAGTTACGCGGAAACCGTACCGCTCAAGATGGAGCTGGAAGCCGTGCTGTCCTACCTCGCCATCGAGAAGATCCGCTTCGAGGAAAGATTGAGCGTGACGCTGGACATCGAAGCCGGTATGGAAGACGTGACTATTCCGCCGATGTCCCTGCAGACCCTGGTGGAAAACGCCGTCAAATATGGCGTGGAGCTGAGTTCCACCGGCAGCGAGATTCGCATCAGCGCCCGTCGCGAGTCAGGCTGTGCGCGGATTGAAGTGGCAAACCTGGGCGCCATACTACCCTTCGCAAACTCGACGCGCGTGGGGCTGACCAATGCCCGCAAACGCCTCGCGCTGGCGAAAGGCGAGTCGGCCAGTCTGGATCTGACCGAGAACAGTGGCTGGGTACGCGCCACCCTGCAATTTCCGGTGGCCGCATGATTCGTACCCTGATCGTGGACGACGAGCGCCTGGCACGCTCCGAGCTGCGCCGCCTGCTGGCTGCGCACCCTGAAGTGGAGATTGTCGGCGAAGCGGCGAACGCGGAAGACGCGGTTCAGCAGATCACCGCACTGCAACCGGACTTGCTGCTACTCGATGTGCAAATGCCCGGCGGCAGCGGCTTCGATCTACTGCAGGCGCTGGACGCCGCGCCTGACGTGATTTTTACCACCGCGTTCGATCAATACGCCCTGCGCGCTTTCGAGGTCAATGCGCTCGATTATTTGCAGAAGCCGATCCAGGCGCATCGCCTGGCCAGCGCGCTGCAGCGCGCCGTGCAGCGTTTGGGCGGGCCCGCCGCGCCGCAACTGGCATCGCGCCCGCAAAAGCTGTTCATCAAGGATGGCGACCATTGCTGGTTCGTGGGACTGGATCAGATTCGGCTGTTCGAATCGGAAGGCAATTACACGCGTGTGCACTTCAGTGCCCATCAGCCGCTGATGCTGCGCTCCCTGAACCAGCTGGAGCAGCGGCTCGACCCGGCGCGCTTCTTTCGCGCCAGCCGCCGTCACATCGTCAATCTGGATTACGTCACGCAGATGGCGCCATCCGAAAGCGGCGGCCTGTCGCTGACGCTGGAGGATGGCCACAGCGTCGATGTGTCGCGCCGCCGCGCGGTGCTGCTGAAGGAGCTGGCGGCGCGGTGACTGCGGATCAATGATCCGCCCTACGTCTGGCGCGGAGCGATTTCCAGCGTGGGGCGCGGGTTTGGGCTGTCTTTGCTCAGGTCCACCGGCTGCGGCAAGCTGGCGGTGGCCGCCAGCGCATTCCACCACGCGTCGCCATCGATGCGCTGGCCATTGGAGAGTCCATACGACACCGTCTGCTGCAACGCTGCGTCCTGCCACATGCTCGCATAGCCGGCCTTCCATGCCTGCGCCATCTGATCCAGCTTTGGCTGCAGCACGGCGGCGGCAACGCGCATGCGCACCTGCTGGTGATTGAGCCAGCCGTCACCATCGAGGAAGCGGTCGATGATGGCTTGCGCCGCATCTGCGCCGCTCTGGCTCATCGAAGCAATCGCTTCAGCAGGCATGTTCAGATTCAGCCCGCCCTCCCTGGCCGTATGACGAATCTGCACCACGCGGTCCCGGAAGCCCGGCGTGCGCTTCAGCGCTTCGTGGCGCCAGGTGCGGATCGTCAGCAGCAGCGCACTGAAGAACGACGACGGCGATGGAAAACCAGCGCTGTTCTGGATGCTCACGTAAGGCGGCGTCCAGCCTTCGTTATTATTTTGCGGCAGATACACGCGGTCGCGGCCTGGCGCATCGTCGGCCAGTGTGGACTGCAGCGTGACGCCAAACGTCGGGCGTTCAGGAAGCAGGCTGTCGAAGAAATGGATGGGGAAATTGCTGGTCAAGCCGCCATCGCTCATCCACAGCGGCTTGACGCTGACATCGTCTTCGCCTTCCGTATAACGCAGGCGGTACAGCGGCACGGCCTGCATCAGGATGGGGAAGCTGAGACTCAGACGGGCGCCCACCAGCACCGGCAGTTCGTCCGCAGGTGGCAGGAAGTGCAGATCGCGTTCTGGCGTATCGAAGAGAGGATCGGCTTCGCGCAGCATCGCCAGCGTGCGAGGGCGCGAAGGATGGCGCCACAGCGTCGATTCCACCATTGCGTCGACAATCGCAGCGGGGAATAGCTTATACCATTCCGATGCGCGGAACAGCAGGTCGCCGCTGCTGTGCGGCAGGCGATGGCAACCCAGCTCGCTCAGTCCCGTCGTAATGAAGGCCAGCTCGATCGGTGGCGATACCTTGCCCAGCATGCCGAAAGTCAGCGGCGTGTTATCGGGCTGCCCTGCAATCTCCTGCACCAGGCCATGCAGCCATTCCGTCAGCGCAGGCGCTTTGCTGCCAGAGGCACGCATGCCCGCGCAAATGCCGCAGCGGTTGCGCTGCAGGCCCCGCCATCCGGTGACCAGAAAATTCAGACTCGCGCCAAGCAGCGCCACCAGCAGCAGCGTCACGCCAAAGCCGACCCACTGCAGGCCGTTTGCGGGCAGCGAATCTGCGGCCCAACGCCAGCCCGCGAGAAAGGCCATCGCAATCCATGCGCCGACCGGAAAGTGCTGCACCATGCCGGACAGGATGGCGGCCACGCGTGTGAAGCCGCCCTGCCGGTTCAGGCCCTCTTCGAGGACCAGAAAGTGCGGACGCAAATCCGCGCAGGGCTGAAACAATGAAAACAGTTTGGATTTTCCATCAGCAGCGGTAGCGGACAATTCCTCCGGTAGCTGGTGCAGTCGCTCGAAGCCGGCCTCGCCGCCACCCACGTTGCGGCGATACTGGGCCGCCGCTGCCGCCACCGCTGCCACCGCACCAACACTGGTGCCGCCGATGCTGCGCAAGTTGAAGCGGCCCGCAAGGCCGGTGATGAAGCGGGGATAGACGACGCCGGAAGTGACGCCCCCCTCCATGACGATATCGCATTCTGGCTTGCTGTTCTCGGCCACAGACATCCTTTCAGGGCATAAAAAAACCGCTCCCGTAGGAGCGGCGTTTTGACGCGAAGCCTTATTCGACTTCGACGGTTTCCGGTGGCGGCGTTGGCGCCGCATCCGGTTCCGGGAATTCCAGCTTGATCTGCTCGTCGTCGTCCAGATCCACGATGACCTTGCCGCCGGTGACCAGGCGGCCGAACAGCAGTTCGTCGGCCAGGGCCTTGCGGATCATGTCCTGGATCAGGCGCGACATCGGACGTGCGCCCATCAGAGGATCGAAGCCCTTCTTCGCCAGGAACTTGCGCAGTTTCTCGCTGAAGATCGCTTCCACCTTCTTCTCGTGCAGCTGCTCTTCCAGCTGCATCAGGAACTTGTCCACCACGCGCAGGATGATGTCTTCGTCCAGCGCGCGGAAGCTGATGATCGAGTCCAGACGGTTACGGAACTCCGGCGTGAACATACGCTTGATGTCCGCC
>NZ_JBFRDW010000500.1:0-4504 GCF_052113985.1 Pseudoduganella sp. RAF53_2
TCGGATCACCGCGCGTGGGCAACGGCGAATTTGCAGCACGTCTGCTGCGGCGGGATGTGGAGCGGTATATCGATTGCTGCGATGATGTGACGCAGGTGCCGCCGTGTGGGCTGCTGCTGCAGTACACCCATCTGGAAGGCGCGCGCTACCTCAACCGCAACGGCAAATACCTGCCGGCGGCGGGGGACTTCGCCATGGCGGCAGACCGCGCGCGAGCGGAAGTCAATTACGTCATCTATAAACTCAGGCCCGGCAATGTGCTGACGCGTGGTCTTGCGGACCACGCCATGATCAACTACATCAGCGCCTTGCTGGGCCTGCGCGAAGCTTAGGTCAGAGCAGGGTCTTGGCCAATGCGGTCAGGCGATCCGCGTAGGCGTTGAGGTCCAGCTCCTTGCGTGCCACGCCGCTGCGCATGGCGGCGGCAGCGATCTTCGGCGTCACTTGCGACAGGAGACGGTCGTCCAGCAGGCCAGGAACCACGTAGTCCTTGCTGAAACGCTCGTCGCTGCGGGCGATGCCGGCGAGGGCGGTAACGCAGGCGCGCTTCATGTCCTGGTTGATCGTGGTGGCGCCGGTGTCCAGCGCTGCACGGAACAGGTAAGGGAAGCACAGGGCGTTGTTGATCTGGTTCGGGTAGTCCGAACGGCCGGTGGCGATGATCGCATCCRGCGCCACTTCGCGCACCAGTTCAGGGCGCAGCTCTGGCTCGGGATTGGCCAGCGTGAAGATGATCGGGGCCTTCTTCATCGACTTCACGTCGGCTTGCGACAGCAGGCCAGGACCGGACAGGCCGAGGAACACGTCCGCATCGACGATCACTTCGGACAGGGTCGTGGCCGTGGTGTCCTGCACCCAGTCGGCCTTTTCGCCGGTCAGGTTGCGGGCCTTGGTCAGCACGCCCTTGGAATCGCAGACGAAGATGTTCTCGCGGCTGGCGCCGATATCCACCAGCAGTTCCAGGCAGGCGATAGCGGCAGCGCCCGCGCCGGAGCAGACGATTTTCACGGTCGAGATATCGCGGCCGGTCATCTCGACGGCATTCAGCATGCCGGAACCCACCACGATGGCGGTGCCGTGCTGGTCGTCGTGGAAGACCGGGATCGACAGGCGCTCACGCAGTTTGCGCTCGATATAGAAGCACTCAGGCGCTTTGATGTCTTCCAGGTTGATGCCGCCGAAAGTCGGATGCAGGGCGGCGATGATGTCCACCAGCTTGTCCGGATCGGTTTCGTCGATCTCGATGTCGAAGGAGTCGATGCCGGCGAACTTCTTGAACAGCACGACTTTGCCTTCCATGACCGGCTTGCCGGCCAGTGCGCCGATATTGCCGAGGCCCAGCACTGCCGAGCCATTCGTGATCACTGCGACAAGATTGCCTTTTGCAGTGTATTCGTACGCCAGCGCAGGATCGCGGGCGATTTCCACGCAGGGCACAGCAACGCCCGGCGAGTAGGCCAGCGCCAGGTCGTCCTGGTTGCCGACGCTCTTGGTTACTGCAATCGCCAGCTTACCTGGCGTGCCTTCACTGTGGTATGCAAGAGCTTTTTGCTCCAAGCTGCTCATTATTTTCTGTCCTTTTTCATTGCGAAAAACGCCCGCAGCAGGCAATCACCTGTTGCGGGCGTATATTGCAGGCGCCGCGAGGGCGCCTGTAATTAGTATTTTTACGGATACAGGCCGCGCACTTCACGTGCAGCCAGCACTCGGGTGCATGCCAGGATGAAGGTTGCGGTACGCAGGGATACCTTCTTCTCTTGAGCGACTTCCCAAACCGAGTTGAACGCGTCTTGCATAATGCGGGTCAGACGAGCGTTGATTTCTTCCTCGCTCCAGAAGAAGCTGGAGAAGTCCTGCACCCACTCGAAGTATGACACGGTTACGCCGCCAGCGTTGGCCAGCACGTCAGGAACGATCAGGATGTCCTTTTCGTTCAGAATATCGTCGGCCTCTGGGGTGGTAGGGCCGTTTGCGCCTTCCAGAATGATCTTGGTACGGATCTTCGGTGCGTTTGCGGCGGTGATTTGCTGTTCCAGCGCCGCAGGGATGAGGATATCAGATTCGATGCCCCAGAAGGAATCACGGTCCTGAGTGGCTTCTGCACCAGGGAAGTTCGCCACGCCGCCGGTTTCTGCAACAAACTTGTGCAGTGCTGCGACATCCAGGCCGCCGGCGTGCACCACAGTGCCGGTGTGGTCCTGAACTGCGACGACTTTGGAGCCCGCATCGGCGAACATGGTGGCAGCAACGCCGCCCACATTACCGAAGCCCTGGATTGCAACACGTGCGCCCTGGATTGCCACGCCGCGCTTTGCAGCTGCTTCGCGGCCAGCCACGAACACGCCGCGGCCGGTTGCTTCGCGGCGGCCCAGCGAGCCACCCATGGAGATTGGCTTACCAGTCACCACGCCGGTCGACAGATTACCTTCGATCATGGCGTAGGAGTCCATCATCCAGGCCATCACTTGCTCGTTGGTGTTCACGTCCGGAGCCGGGATGTCCTTGGTTGGGCCGATGATCAGGCTGATCTCGCTGGTGTAGCGACGGGTCAGGCGCTGCAGTTCGCCGCGGGACAGGGTCTTCGGATCAACGCGAATACCACCTTTTGCACCACCGTATGGCACGTTGACGGCGGCGTTTTTCACCGTCATCCATGCCGAAAGGGCCATCACTTCCGACAGGGTTACGTCCTGGTGGAAGCGCACACCGCCTTTACCTGGGCCGCGCGACATATTGTGCTGCACGCGGTAGCCTTCGTAGTGAGCGATCGTGCCATCGTCACGTTCGATAGGTACGTCAACAACCAGGATGCGCTTCGGGCGCTTCAGGGTTTCCACCCAGCGGGACAGATTGCCCAGGTGTGGGGTAACGCGGTCGATTTGTTTCAGGTATTGACCCCATGGGCCGAGATCGTCGGCGTTGAGGTAAGAAGGCAGTGCGTGGTTCGTCATTGTGTGACTCCTCTGATTCGCGATTGTTCGGTTGATATCGTGGTTCTTGCTTTTGTTCTGATATCGAGCGAGGCGAATCCTACGCCTGAGGCACAAAGCCAGCCAATGCTGTATGCGCATTCGGTTATGCAAAATTTGCATAACCTGTCAAAAGGCTATCGTTCGGAGGCGGGAATGCGGCGTTTTTTATCCGCCGGTTGCTGCTGTTCTTCGAGGTACTCCCACAGCCGCGAAACCACGGGTTTTCCAGGCCTGGCGGGGCTTGGACGCTCGCGATACAGGCGGATTTCCATCTCGATTTCCCAGTCGCCGCGGTCGCCGCCGGCGGGCGCCAGAAGTTTTTGTTTAACTTCGCGCGTGACCGCGGATTCAGGCAGGAAGGCGATGCCGCGGCCTTCCAGCGCCATCATCTTCAGGCCTTCGGCCATATCGGTTTCGAAATGCGTTTCGAGATGCAGCGCCTGTTTGGTGTCGCTCAGGATCAGATCGACCATGCGGCCAAGATAGGCATTGTTGGTGTAGGAAAGGAAGGGGATGGGCGATGTTTTGCGCCCTGGCAGCGTGAACTCCGGTTGCCGCGCCTTGTCGCAGCGGGCGTAGGCACGCAAGGCTTCGCGGCCCATCACCAGCATGTCGTAGCGGCCCGGATCGAGCTGCACCGGCTGGCGCGGATGGTGATACACCAGCACCAGGTCGCAGCCGCCGTCCACCAGTTGCAGCACGGCGTCGTGCACGTTCAGTGCCATCAGTCGGCTGTTAATCGGTGCAAAGTTGGTCTCCAGATCCGAGATCCACTTCGGGATGAACGTCAGCGACAGCGTGTGCGGCGCAGCCAGGTCGATACTGGTCTGCGTCGCCGCACGCTTGCCGCGCAACAGCTCGCGCACGCCGTTGATCTGGCCCAGCATCTCCAGCGCCTGCTCGTAGAACACCATGCCCGCCGGCGTGACGCGCGTTGGATACGAGGTGCGGTCGATCAGGTCCGTACCGACCCAGTTTTCCAGCGACTGAATACGCCGCGAAAACGCAGGCTGCGTCACGTGACGCAGCTGCGCCGAGCGGCTGAAACTGTTCGTTTCAACGAGGGAGATGAAGTCTTCGAGCCATTTGGTTTCCATAGCCGTGATTTTACCGTGCGGCTTCGATGTGCCTCATTGGCGTGAACGTCCACGCGGCCGCTGCGCACACCACCAGAATGATGCCGCCGCCTTCGAAGACCAGTTGCAACGACACATAATTCAGCAGCCAGCCTGCAACCGCCGCCGACAGCGGCGCGAGGCCGAACAGGATGAACATGAAGATGCTCATAGTGCGTCCCATCATCTGCGGCGATACGCGGCGCTGAATCCAGGTGAACACGCCGACCTGCATGAAGCCTCCCAGCAGACCAAGGGCAATCAGCAGCGCCGCGCCTTGCCAGGTGGTCGTGATCATCCCGAGCGGGAACAGGATCAGGCCTGCGAAGAAGTCCACCGTCAGCAGCATGGCGCCAAAGCGCGGCAGGCGCAGTTTGCCGCTCATGCCGGAAGCGATCATGCCAAGCAGCGTACCGC
>NZ_JBFRDW010000501.1:0-4500 GCF_052113985.1 Pseudoduganella sp. RAF53_2
ACGTCGCGTTGTCCCTGCATCGCGCAGGCGGCGACGCCAATCCCGCCGTCAAGCGCCTCGCAGACATTCTGCTGGAGACGATGGGCGAAGTGCTGCCTGTTTAGGCTACCAGCGACAGGCGCGCGCGCGGCGCGGCGGAACGGGATTGCTCCGCTACGCCTGGCGCGGAAGTGGCAGCGTCCAACCGGAAGGTGCTGACCACCTGCGCCAGCGTGGCAGCCTGCTCCTGCATGGCATCCGCTGCCGCTGCGGCCTCCTCCACCAGCGCCGCGTTCTGCTGCGTGACCCGGTCCATTTCCGTGATGGCCTGATTGACCTGCTCGATGCCGGCCGACTGCTCGTTGCTGGCAGAGCTGATCTCGCTCATGATGTCCGTCACGCGCTGCACGCTGGCCACCACTTCCTGCATGGTGCTGCCCGCCTCGTCAACCAGGCGCGTTCCTGCGCCGACCTTGCTGACGGAATCGTCGATCAAGGCCTTGATCTCACGCGCAGCAGCGCCGCTGCGCTGCGCAAGGTTGCGCACCTCGGAAGCCACCACCGCAAAGCCACGTCCCTGCTCACCCGCGCGGGCCGCTTCCACCGCCGCGTTCAAGGCGAGGATGTTGGTCTGGAAGGCGATACCGTCGATGACGCTGATGATGTCCACGATCTTGCGTGATGCCTCGTTGATGGAGCCCATCACATCCACCACCTGCCGCACCACGGCGCCGCCCTTCTCCGCCACTTCCGATGCGTTGGCCGCCAGCTGGTTGCCCTGGCGTGCGTTGTTCGCATTCTGCTTGACGGTGGCAGTCAGTTCTTCCATCGACGATGCAGTCTCTTCCAGCGAGCCTGCCTGCTCTTCGGTGCGTGCGGAAAGATCAAGGTTACCGCTGGCGATCTCGCTGGCCGCCGTCGCAATATTATCGGCGCCACCACGTACGCTGCCCACGATGCGCACCAGGCCTTGCTGCATCTCGCGCAATGCTTCGATCAGCTGGCCCGTTTCACCGGCGGCGTCCACTTCGATGCGGCCACTCAGATCGCCCTGCGCCACGCGGCGCGCAACGCCTGCCGCTTCCGTCAGCGGACCGGTGATGCCGCGATAGATCAGCGCAAGCATCACGATCAGCACGGCGAATGCCACGCCGAGAAGAACGTAAATCAGCCTGGCCATTGCTGCAGCGTGGGCGCTGGCCGCTTCCACCTGCCCTGCGGTGCGTTCGTCCAGCATGGTGAAGAACTCGTTCACAGGCCGCATCACCTTGGCCTTGTTGACGTGATAAGCGTGATCATGCATCAGGCGGCGTGCCATATCGAGATCCGGCTCTTTCTGGACCGTGAAGTTGCCATGGCCGTCATCGAAGCGGCCTTTCACCGCGTTCATCGCGATCACTTCGGTTTTCACCAGATCGTCGGAGACGTTTTTCGCTTCGGTCAATTTTGCCAGTTCGGCATCCGTGAAGCCCGCTTCCTTCATCAGCGTGATCAGCGGCGCGGCCTTGCCATCGGGGCGCGGCGCCTGGCCGTCCGCCGCGACGAAGTCCCAGTAGATGCGTTCATAATGCTCGGGACGCGCGCGCTTGCCGTCGCGGATATCGAGAATCGCCTGGTACTGCTTTTCGTACTGTTCATCGCCCGTCACAACATAGGTACGCGCGAGACGGGTCAGGTCATCCGAACTTTGACGCAGTTCGGCCGCCAGCAGATAGGACTCATAGCGGCTGTGATTAACGCGGTTCAGTTCATCGTTGCTGCGATTGACGGCCATCGCCGCCATGACAATGATCGCCATCAGCAGACCAAGCACCGTTGCCAGCGCAACGAAACATTGGCGTATCGTGAATTTCCGCATTCTGATTCTCCGGTGAGTATGAGCAAACACTTATGCATGCTGAGATTGCAACATCTCGACTGCAACAATGTAACAATCAGAGTATCACCGGCGATGTGAATTTTCACGCTCAGCATGGCGTTCTGATGCGGGCGTACAACTAAGTTATGAAGCTCGGTATATAATTCGATAATCGTTGAATTATCGAATTAAAATGAAAACCAAAGCGGCACTCGCTGCCTTATCGGCGCTGGCGCAGGAAGCGCGCCTGAACACATTCCGCCTGCTCGTGCGTACCGGTCCTGAGGGCCTGATCGCCAGCAAAATTGCGGAGAAACTGGGTATCGCGCCCTCCTCACTTTCTTTCCATCTGAAGGAGCTGACCAATGCCGGACTAATTGAAGCGCGCCAGGATGGGCGCTTCGTCATCTACAGCGCCAACTTCGACACCATGGACGGCTTGCTGTCTTACCTTACCGATAACTGCTGCGGCGGCGCGAGCTGCGCCGCGACCCGATAATATGAACGTTCTGATTCTCTGCACCGGCAATTCCTGCCGCTCCATTCTTGGCGAAGCCACCTTCAATCATCTCGCGCCGGAAGGCTGGCGCGCCATCAGCGCAGGCAGCAAGCCCGCAGGCTACATTCATCCGCGCTCGCTGGCATTGCTGGCAAAGGAAGGCATTGTCACCGAGGGCTATTACAGCAAGTCCTGGGACAACCTGCCGGTGACGCCGGACATCGTGATCACTGTATGCGCCAGTGCCGCAGGCGAAACCTGTCCGGCCTATCTCGGCCCGGTCATGCGCGCGCACTGGGGCGTGGAAGATCCAGCCCACGCCACGGGTACGGACGAAGAAATTGATGCGGCCTTCATGCACGCCTACCGCACGCTGCGCGCGCGTATCGAAGCCTTCTTCGCGCTGCCGCTGGAAGAACTGAAACATGACCCCGCCCGCATGCAGGCGGAGTTGAATCGCATCGGACAGGTTCTGGCATGACCCTCTCGCGCCGCCTGGCAGCCGAAGCAGTCGGCACAGCAATGCTGCTGGCCGTGGTGGTCGGCTCGGGCATCATGGCCGAGCGGCTCGCGGGCGGCAATGTCGCCATCGCGCTGCTCGCCAACACTATCGCCACCGGCGCCGGTCTGGTTGCGCTGATTCTGATGTTCGGCACGATCTCCGGCGCGCACTTTAATCCGGCGGTGACGCTGTCCGAAGCCATGCAGCGCAATATTCCATTCGCCGAGGTGCTGCCTTACATCGCGGTGCAAGTGCTGGGCGCCTTTGCGGGTGTAGCTGCCGCGCATGCGATGTTCGGTGAGCCGGCGTTCTTCGCGTCCGCGCACGCACGCACAGGCGTGCCGCAGTGGTGGAGCGAATTTATTGCGACCTTCGGGCTGGTCGGCGTCATCATCGGCTGCTCGCGTAGCCGCCCATCCATTACGCCGTTTGCGGTAGCCGCGTACATCACGTCCGCCTACTGGTTTACTTCATCGACCTCCTTCGCCAATCCCGCCGTAACGCTGGCGCGCAGTGCCAGCGACACCTTCGCCGGCATCCGCCCTGTCGATGCACCAGGTTTCATCCTGGCGCAACTGGCCGGCATGGCGGTATCGACGGTTTTCTTCTGCTGGCTGTACCCGGCGCCGCCTGCCGACGCCACCGCCGGCGGCACAGTAGCACCAAGTGAATTCAAAGTATGAGCATTCCTGATCTGCCCAATATCAAAGCCGAACTGCTGGACATTCCGTCTCCGGAGAAGCTTGCGCCGCAAGGCGATTTATCGCATCCGCCACGCATCCTGATGCTGTATGGCTCGCTGCGCGAGCGTTCCTTCAGCCGCTTCCTGACCTTCGAAGCGGCGCGCATTCTTGAACACTTGGGCGCCGAAGTGAAGATTTTTGACCCGATGGAGCTGCCCATGGTCGGCAGCGTGCCGGAAACGCATCCCAAGGTTGTCGAGCTGCGCGACCTCTGCCTGTGGTCCGAGGGCCAGGTATGGTGCAGCCCTGAACGGCATGGCGCCATTACTGCGGTGATGAAGAATCAGATTGACTGGATTCCGCTGGAACAAGGCGCGGTGCGTCCAAGCCAGGGACGAACGCTGGCAGTGATGCAGGTGTGTGGCGGCTCGCAATCCTTCAACGTCGTCAATACTTTGCGCCTGCTGGGGCGCTGGATGCGCATGTTCACGATCCCTAACCAATCGTCGGTACCAATGGCGTATAAAGAGTTCGACGATGCAGGCCGCATGCGTCCATCCGCCTATTACGACCGCTTGGTGGATGTGATGGAGGAGCTGTTCAAGATGACGCTGCTGATGCGCGGCCGCACCGATTATCTGACGGACCGCTACAGCGAGCGAAATGAGCGCGCACGCGCCGCCATTGATCGCCAGATAGCCAAAATCTAGTTTTAAGCCATATGATTTTGGCATGCTGCCCTTCAGATAAGGAATAGCTTCGCACCACATCCGGCGAATAAGATACGCTACCCGCAATCCGGCTATCTTTTTCGGAGGACTCTTGAACCATTTGCGTCACCCCTGGCACGGCATGCTGCTGGCCGCAACAATGCTGGCCAGCGTGCCGGCCTTGGCCGAACGCCAGCACCTGCCTTTCAATGACGGCTGGCGTTTCCAGCTTGGCGATCCGAATGGCAATTCCGCGCCCTATCTCTACG
>NZ_JBFRDW010000502.1:0-4493 GCF_052113985.1 Pseudoduganella sp. RAF53_2
CTGTACACCCTGTCCGGCACGCCGCCGGAACATTTCGCCGACATGCCTTCGCTGCGCGGCACCGACATCGTGCGCAGCGACGACCTGCAAGGCCATCCGCCGGTGCGCAGCTATCTCGCGGTGCCGGTGCTGTCGCGCGCCGGCGAAGTGATCGGCACACTGTTCTTCGGCCATCCCGAAGCGGGCATGTTCAGCGAACGCACGGAACGCATCGTGGCCGGCATTGCGGCGCAAGCGGCGGTTGCGATCGACAATGCCCTGATGTACGAAGCGGCGCAGCAGGCTGCCGAAGAACGCAAGGTACTGCTGGACAGCGAACGCCGCGCACGCGCCGAAGCCGAGCGCACCAGCCAGATGAAGGATGAATTCCTGTCGACCCTGTCGCACGAACTGCGCACCCCGCTGACGGCCATCCTCGGCTGGGCACAGGTCCTGCGGCGCGGCAGCCGCGGTGGCGACGATATGAACCGCGGGCTGGAAACCATCGAACGCAATGCGCGCTCGCAGGCCCAGCTCATCGAGGACTTGCTGGACATGAGCCGCATCACTTCCGGCAAGGTGCTGCTGGACATGAAGCAGCTGGCGCCGTCCACGGTGGTCGACGCGGCCATCGAGACGGTGCGTCCGGCGGCCGATGCGAAAGGCATACGCATCGAGCGCGACTACCAGCCTGCTGGCCACGTCGCGGGCGATGCCAGCCGCCTGCAGCAAGTGGTGTGGAATCTGCTGTCGAATGCGCTGAAATTCACGCCCAAGGGTGGCACGGTGCAGGTCCAGATCCGCGAAGAGGACGGCCATGTCGGCATCACGATCGCCGACACCGGCATCGGTATCCGCCCCGAATTCCTGGCCCACGTGTTCGAGCGCTTCCGCCAGGCCGATGCCTCCACCACGCGCCGCCATGGCGGGCTGGGGCTGGGCCTGTCCATCGTCAAACACCTGGTCGAACAGCATGGCGGCACGGTGTACGCCCATAGCGAAGGTGAAGCCCTGGGTTCCAGCTTTACCGTGCGCCTGCCCCTGGCGACCGGCATGGTGCGCAGCCGTCCGCCCAATGCGCCCCTGCGCAGCAACTCCGGATCGCTACCGGAATTGGGGCTGCGCGATCTGAAAGGCTTGCGTGTGCTGGTGGTGGACGATGAAGCCGATGCCCGCGAGCTGGTGCAGCGCATCCTCACCGATTGCAATGCGCACGTGCTGACCGCCGCCACGGCCGAAGAAGCGGTCGACATTGCGCGCCAGGGCCAGATCGATCTGCTGGTCAGCGATATCGGCATGCCAGTGACGGATGGTTTCCAGCTGCTATCCAGGGTGCGTGCACTGGGCGCCAGGCGCGGCGGCACGGTCCCCGCCATTGCCCTCACCGCCTTTGCCCGCTCGGAAGACCGCCTGCGCGCGCTGGAGGCGGGCTTCCTCGATCATGTCCCTAAACCGGTCGAACCTTCTGAACTGATAGCCACTGTGGCGCGCGTAGCAAGTGTCGGTCAGTCATGAAAAAGCAACGGAATATTGCCTTGGATATAATTTCCTGGCCGCTCCTACCGCAACACAAGGCAATGTCCTACAAGAAACTTGGCGTGGCTTTGCTACACTGGTTTGTGACACGTGCGCCATGGCAAACCTGGCCACGTTACACTGAGAATTCGCCTTACGAGAAACAATATGCCAAGCCCAGACGAGATCCTGAACGCCAAGATCCTGGTCGTGGACGATTGCGCGGACAACATCGATTTGATGCTGGAAATTCTGCGCGATGCCGGTTACACCAATGTCACGGCCACCATGCTGCCGGAGCAGGTATGTCCCCTGCACCGCCAGCATACCTATGACCTGATCTTGCTGGACTTGCAGATGCCTGAGCTGAACGGTTTCCAGGTCATGAAGGGCCTGAAGGAAATCGAACAGGACGGCTACCTCCCCGTGCTGGCCCTGACGGCCCAGCCCAGCTTCAAGATCGCCGCCCTGGAAGCGGGCGCGCGCGATTTCATCAGCAAGCCTTTCGACCTGCTGGAAGTACACAAGCGCATCCACAATATGCTGGAGGTGCGCCTGCTGTACAAGGAACTCGCCCAGTACAGCAAAAAGCAGCAGGAGCTGGCCCTGCACGATCCGCTCACCGGCCTGCCCAACCGCCGTCTGCTGGAAGACCGCATCGCCACCACCTTGCAGCACGCCGCGCGCCACCAGCGCAAGGCGGCCGTGATGTACCTCGACCTGGACGGCTTCAAGGCCATCAACGATACCCACGGCCATGCGTACGGCGACGAGATTCTGAAGCAGGTGGCGCAGCGCCTGGTCGGCTCTTCGCGCAAGGACGACACCGTCGCCCGCGTGGGCGGCGATGAATTCGTGATCGTGCTGGGTGATGTGGGAGAACTGGCGGACGCGCAGGAGCCGGCGTCCAAACTGATCGAAGTGGTGGCGGAGCCTTACCGCATCAACGGCCTGACTTTGCAGCTGTCGACTTCGATCGGCATCGGTCTGTACCCGGATGATGCAGACACCGTGGACAATCTGATGCACGTGGCCGACAACGCCTTGTACGAAGCCAAGCGCGCCGGCAAGAACCGCTTCTGTGCCGCGCGCACGCTGGCGGAAAAAGCCGCCGCGGCGGCCCCTGCGCCTTCGCCATCGCCCGCCGTGCAGGCGACAGCTGCCTGATGCGGCGTCAGTGCGCGGCGGCTTCGGCCTCCTTGCCTGCCTCGGTCGATTCCTCGACCTTGCCGGCGTGCTGGTGGTCGGCTTGCGCGTCCACTTTTTCCGGCGCCACTTCAATGCGCGTGACGCCCGCATCGACCGAGATCGGATCGCTGGCCGGGAAGGTCATTTCGACCGCTTCGTCCAGCAAGGTTTCCTTGGCCTGCTCTTCCGGCGCCATTTGCTCTTCGTCTGCCAGAGTGCAGATGGCCTGCGCCCAGCGCACGAAGTTCAGGTTGGCCAGGTCGCGGATGGTCGACACACCGAAGGCCTTCTGCAATGCCGCGGCGTCTTTCTCGCTCACGCCGCGCAGGGCGCTGACGGGCGCATCGGCCAGGTGTTTGAAGCATTTGCCCACATATGATTTATCTACGACGGTATCGATATTCATGATCGGCTCCCAATGAACAGGATTTCACTATGGCATGCGGAGTCCGGCGCTGACTGTTCGTTGGCGAACACTAGGCCGCGTACGGTTGCGCGCGGCCTTTTTGACAGCGTCCGGGGGCGGCGCTATGATCGATTGGGCCTTTGTCCTGAAGAACTTCTTGCGCGATAGAACAATAACCAGCGGAACAAACTGAAAGTGGACAAGCCTAAGATACTTGTCGTCAACGACGATGCCAACAGCCTGTTTGCGCTGACCAGCCTGCTGACGCAGTGGGCGGCGCAGGACCGTTACGAAGTCATCTCTGCGCGCTCCGGCGAGGAAGCCCTGCGCGAAGTGCTCACGCACGATTTCGCGGTCATCCTGCTCGACGTGAATATGCCGGGCATGGACGGCTTTGAGACGGCGGAAGCGATTCACCAGCGTCCGCGCTCGGCCGACATCCCCATCATCTTCATCACGGCATTCGTGGCCGATGAACTGGATCGCCTGAAGGCTTACCAGAAAGGCGCCGTCGACTTTTTGTTCACGCCTGTGATACCGCAAGTATTGTACGCAAAGATCTCGGTCTTTGTCGCACTGGCCAACAAGAGCGAAGAGCTGCGCAAGCAAACCCGCCAGCTCAGCCAGCGCACCACCGACCTGATCGCCAGCAACCAGCGCCTGATGCGCGAGATTGAAGAACGCAAATTGGCCGAGCGCCAGAGCCATGCGAAGGATGAGTTTCTCGCCATGCTGGGCCATGAATTGCGCAATCCGCTTAGCGCTATCAGTAGCGCCGCCTCGTTGATCGGACTGRCCGGTGCATCGACCGAAGCAGTGGCGCGCGCCAAGCAGATCATTCAGCGCCAGAGCCATCACCTGGGCCGCATCGTGGACGACCTGCTCGATCTGAGCCGCGCCATGTCCGGCAAGATCCTGCTGAACCGTGTGCCGCTGGATACCGCGACCCTGCTCTCCACTTGCCTGGAGACTTACCGCACCACGGGACGCACGGCGGAATACCAGGTCGCCCTGCACGCCGAGCCTGGCGGCTGGGTCAACGGCGATACCACGCGGCTGGAACAGATCTTCAATAATGTGCTCGACAACGCATTGAAATACACGCCGCCCGGTGGCCGCATCACCGTCGAAACCRAGGTGGACGAGGATGACGTTGTGATCGCGGTGCACGACAACGGCGTGGGTATCGCGCCCGAACTGCTRCCCCATGTATTCGATGTGTTCGTACAGGGCACCAGCACGCTGGACCGCGCGCAGGGAGGCTTGGGGATAGGCCTCGCACTGGTGCGCCGCCTGGTGGAACTGCATGGCGGAAGCGTCTATGCTGAAAGCGCAGGCCCCGGCGAAGGCAGTACCTTCACGCTGCGCCTGCCGCGAACGGAACACAGGACCGAACCCAAGGTAC